>NZ_RZOM01000280.1:0-6230 GCF_003999175.1 Mesorhizobium sp. M7A.F.Ca.ET.027.03.2.1
GTCATTGAGGCCGCCGACCCAATCGATGATCCTCCTGTCCTCGGCTTCACGCGCCGACGACACTGGATGCCATCCTGCATTGGGGGTTGACCGGCCTGCGGGCGGCGCGTGAAGCCGAGGACAGGAGGATCATCGATTGGGTCGGCGGCCTCAATGACAAGGCGTTGACGGGCCGCTTCACCTACATGACCGTTTCGGACATGCGCACCGTCTCGCAAAGGCTGGCGCCGGCGCTGGATCATGTCTTCAACCACCAGACCCACCATCGCGGCCAGGCGCATACGATCCTGACCATCCTGGGACGGCCAAGCCTGGGGTTGGACCTGATGCTTTTTCAGCGGACCGAGGAGGGCAGAGCTTTCGCCTGATTCGGTGCCGTCCGAAGGTCGAAGAGCTTGCGCCTACTATCGCTGCATTTTGTGCTGCAGCATTGTCTTTGCATCTGAAATTAGCCGGCACACCGGATACTTGCCCGAGATTCAGGCGGCCGTCGAAGCCTCGCCCCTGATTTCGCTGTCCAGTTGGCACTGCGTCAGAGCCGCTTCCGCCATCACCCACTGCTTGAACAACTGGACCTTGCGTGCGGCAAGGCCTCTCAGCGGGGAAACAAAATACCAACCAGCCGTGTTCGGGTGGTGGACGGCGAAGGGAGCCACCAGCCTTTCGGCGCGGATGTCGCTGGCCATATAGGCACGGTTGGCCACCGCAAAGCCCATCCCGGAATTGGCTGCCTCGTAGGACATCATGCACGAGTCGAAATAGATGCTCTTGGTCTCGCTGAGCACGAAGCTGGCGCCGGCGAAACCAAGCCAGGATTGCCAATTTTGGGTGCAGGTGTCGGAATGCAGCAGGGTGAAGTGCTTGAGGTCGTCCGGTGTCACCTTCGACAGCCGCTTATCGCCGAGAACTTCGTGGAACAGCTTGCGGCTGCACACCGGTGTCAGGTCTTCGCGAAACAGCAGATCGGATTGCAGCCCGTGAAAGTGACCGTCGCCATAACGGATTTCGAGATCGAATTCCGAGGCCGTGAACTCATGCGTCGCGTAGGAGGTCGAGACCCGCATTACGATATCGGGATATTGCTGCTGGAACAGCGGCAGGCGCGGAAACAGCCAGCGTGCCGCAAAGGTCGGCAGCACCGATATTTTTAGCACATGCTCCTGCGATTGCCCGGTCGCTTCCATGCTGGCGGCGACGATTCGCTCCAGCGCCTCGCGAACGCGCGAGACATAGGTCTCGCCCTCCGGCGTCAACGACACCGCATTGCCGCCGCGCTGGAAAATCTTGAAACGAAGCTGATCCTCAAGGCTTTTCACGCGCTGGCTGACCGCTGAAGCGGTAATAAACTGTTCTTCGCCGGCACGCGTGAAATTACCGTGCCTCGCAGCACTCTCCACGATTTTAAGCGAATTGAGGTTGACCTGACTGAGCAGACGCACGGTTTCGACCTTAAGCTTGGCTTACACTAGCACCAGCATTCCTAATTTTACAGGGGTGGGTGAATTAATCGACTGTTTACCAAGTGTTGCCCCCATCCTGGAGAAGTACAATGAACGCCCATACCATTCCCGAACTGCGTTATGCGATGAGCCGCGAAGCCATTATCGGCCATGAAACCGCCTGGAAAGTGTCGAGTTTCGGTGTCGCGCAATATTTGCACGGCTATGACCCGGCACTGCTTGCAGCTATCGAGGAGGCTGCCCTGAAGCTCAAGGCCAGCCATGCCGTGCACAAGCACCTCGATCTGACCTTCATCACCGGGGCCGACCGTTTCATCCCCCAGATCAAGGAATTGCTGCATGACAAGCTGCGCCTGGAGCGGCTGTCCGACATGATGGGCACCAAGCTGGAGCCCTATCCGCTATCGATCGTCGGCTCGACGGTCACCTTCATGAATCCAAAGGACGGCGCCGTGGAGTGGCATTGCGATGGCGTTCCGGTCACAGAGCTCATTCCGCTGTCGATCAGCAATCCGCTGGTCGGCGGCCACCTCGAAATCTACTGCGACGACTCCGAAACCGGCCGCGCCATTATCGAAGCCGGCCGCGAAATCCCGCGCAACAGTGTCATGCGCATCGATCACAAGATGAACTACGCGACGCTCGGCCAATTCCTGGGCGTCCTGCATCGCACCGCTCCGATCCGGTTCGGCGAGCGCGTCACGCTGGTGCTCAACCAGCGCTCGGTGGCCAAGCCCTATGTCGACGATAACAGAATGTTCTATCTCGCCGCCGACAACGACCACGACCGTGAGTGGGTCAGCGAACTGGCCGAAGATGTCTGGACCAATCAGCTGCCGGCCTATCGTCGGTTCGAGGCGGAGCATCCCGTGCCCACCGCCGTCGAGGCACCGGTTCCGGGCGGCGCCAGGGAATCATGGTAATGAACCATGACCCCGATAAGTCGGAACCGGTTTTCGGACAGGATCATGGTCGAACAGCAACATAGAGTCCCATGCCGATTGTTTCGGCAGGGATCCGGCTCGATATCCGCGTTGGTCTTCGCTGCCGGTGCGGTGGCGTTGTGGTCCACCAATGCCCTGGTCGGCAAATCCCTGCTGGCCAGCCACCCGGTGTCGCAGGTCCAGTTCCTGCAATTTGCAGGCGCAGCACTCGTCTTCGCCGCTATCAGATTGATGAGCCGCGAAAGAGTAGTACCGGTCACCGCCGGGGCGGCGCTCATCTCTCTCGCGGTCGGCTTCATCGGCCTGGTCGGCACCATTGTGCTGCAATACATCGCCTTCGCTTCGATGCCGGTGATCGAGGCCAATCTGGTGGCCTACACCTGGCCGTTGATGGTCGCGGCGGCAGTCATTGCCTTGGAAAATCCGCGGCGTCCGGCACTGTTGGGTCTCGCCGCGGTGGTGGGCTTCATCGGCGTTGCACTGGTGATTTCGGGAGGGCGCAACCAATCCTGGTTCGAAGGCGATCTGGTCGGCTATCTCGCCGCATTCGGGTCCGCGCTATGCATGGCCTTCTATTCGATCATGGTGGGACGGGTGGCCACTCCAGCGGATCGCCTGTTGCTGCCATCGTCTTTGATTGGCGTCGCTTTGATGTTTCTGTGGTGCGCTCGCGACGGTTTCACCTGGCCCGTCGGCGGGGATCTGGCCCTCGGCCTTTATCTCGGCGCCGGTCCGATGGGCCTGGGCTACTATTTCTGGTCGCGCGCCTTGAAGCTTGAAGGCAGCGGCAGGGTCGCGGTGGTCGCCTATCTCACGCCGATCGCCTCGACCCTGCTTTTGACCTTATCCGGCGAACGGCTGACGGTGACGGCCATTGTCGGAGCCATCCTCGTCATCGGCAGTTGTGTCGCGGTCGGTGTGGAACGTTCGGAGGTCGAAAACCATGTTTGACGAGAATGAGCGTCTGGCCATTCAGGAAGCGCATTGGCTGATCGACGAATTCGGCGCCGAGGCACCGCTCTACGCCGCGATGAGGGCCGAAAAGGCCATAGAACAAAAGGATTTCGCGCGTTGCGCCCGCTGGAAGCGTATTCTGGAGATATTGGACGAAAGTCCTGCCGCTAAGTCTGCTGGTTCCAAGTATTAGATTTTCTAATTTGCACGGCGTCGATTTCGCATGAATGCTATTTTTGCCGATTCTTCATTCTTTTATGAGACTTGGCGGTCCGTTGGGGGACGCGGTTAAAGAGATACATCGACACAAGTCTTCGCTGGGGTGGAGGATTTTGTCGCAAATAAGGTGAAAGAATTGTCAAATATCGATGATAAGACCGTTATCGAGCTGACGGCCGATATTGTCTCGGCCTATGTAGGCAACAATCCGCTTCCTGCTGCCGGCCTGCCTGAGTTGATTGCCAGCGTCAGTGCTTCGGTTCGCAAGCTCGCTGGTGCAGTTGTCGCGGAAACTCCAAACCTGGTTCCGGCAGTCAATCCGAAGAAGTCGGTGTTTCCCGACTACATCATTTGCCTTGAGGACGGAAAGAAGTTCAAGTCGCTCAAGCGGCATCTGCGGACCGACTACGGCCTGAGCCCGGACGATTATCGGGCCAAATGGGGCTTGCCGCCGGACTATCCGATGGTTGCGCCAAACTACTCGGCGACGCGATCGGCGCTGGCAAAGTCGACGGGACTTGGCCGCAAGCCGGCAGCAGCGCCGGCCGCTGTCGCCAAGGCAACGAAGCGCAAGGCGACTGCCTGAGAGCAGGCAAGCCACTGTTCGGCTGCTTTGACGACGCCCTCGCTGGCGTCGTTTCGAGGCCTTGTGCGGCCAACTGGCCGGCAAGGCCTTGCGAAGCGTTGATGTCCGGTGCAAAAGCGCGGCCATGCTGATCATCAACGACCTATCGCTCCGCATGGCCGGACGCCTGCTTCTCGACCATGCCTCGCTGACCTTGCCGGCCGGCACCAAGGCCGGCCTTGTCGGCCGCAACGGTACCGGCAAGACGACGCTGTTCAAGGCCATCACCGGCGATTTCCCGTCCGAGACAGGCTCGATCAGCCTGCCGAAGAGCACCCGCATCGGCCAGGTGGCGCAGGAAGCGCCGGGCACCGAGGATGCGCTGATCGAGATCGTGCTCAAGGCCGATCTCGAACGCACGGCGCTGCTCGAAGAAGAAAAGACGGCGACCGATCCGCACCGCATCGCCGACATCCATATGCGGCTGGCCGATATCGACGCGCACTCAGCCGAATCCCGCGCCGCCACCATTCTCGCAGGCCTGGGCTTCGACGACGCTGCGCAACGGCGTCCGGCCTCGTCCTTCTCCGGCGGTTGGCGCATGCGCGTGGCGCTTGCTGCGGTGCTGTTTGCCGAGCCGGACCTGCTGCTGCTCGACGAGCCGACCAACTATCTCGATCTCGAAGGCACGCTGTGGCTGGAAAACTACGTGTCGAAATATCCGCACACCGTGCTTTTGATCTCGCACGACCGCGACCTGCTCAACCGCGCCGTCAATTCGATCGTCCACCTCGACCAGAAGAAGCTGACCTTCTGGCGCGGCGGCTACGACCAGTTCGAACGTCAATATACAGAGCAGAAGGAATTGCAGGAGAAGGGCCGGGTCAAGCAGGAGGCCGCGCGCAAGCACATGGAATCCTTCGTCGAGCGGTTCCGCGCCAAGGCCTCCAAGGCGAGACAGGCACAGTCGCGCATCAAGGCACTGGAAAAGATGAAGCCGATCGCGGCCCTCGTGAACGATTCGGTGCGGCCGTTCTCCTTCCCCGAGCCGGTGAAGACGGTGGCCTCGCCGATCGTGGCGCTGAACAACGTCAATGTCGGCTACACCGAGGGTCAGCCGATCCTCAAGAAGATGACGCTGCGCATCGACGCCGACGACCGCATCGCGCTGCTCGGCGCCAACGGCAACGGCAAGTCGACCTTCGCCAAATTGCTGTCCGGCCGGCTCAAGCAGGAGAGTGGCACCATGACGGTGGCGCCCGGGTTGAAGGTGGCGATCTTCGCCCAGCACCAGCTCGACGACCTCCGGCCGGACGAAAACGCCTACGAGCATGTCCGCCGGCTGATGCCGGAGGCCCCGGAATCGAAGGTGCGCGGCCGCGTCGCCCAGTTCGGCCTCACGACCGAGAAGATGAACACCGCCGCCAAGGATCTGTCGGGCGGCGAGAAGGCGCGGCTGCTGATGGGGCTGTCGGCCTTCGAGGGCCCAAACCTGTTCATCCTCGACGAACCGACAAACCATCTCGACATCGATAGCCGCGAATCGCTGATCCATGCCCTGAACGAATTTCCCGGCGCCGTGATCCTGATCTCGCATGATCGCCATCTGCTGGAGGCAACCGCCGACCGCCTGTGGCTGGTCAAGGACGGCGCGGTCAACCCCTATGACGGCGATCTCGAGGACTACAAGACGCTGGTCACCGGCGTCTCCGGCGACCGCCGCGGCAAGCGCGAGGCCGACAAGGCATCAAAAGCCGACCGCCGCCGCGATGCGGCGGCTCGCCGCGCTGCCTTCGAGCCGCTGGCCAAGGAGATCCGCGCCACCGAAGCGCTGATGGACCGCATTCGCAAGCGCATCGACGGCATTGAGGACGAACTGTCCAATCCGGCGGTCTACGAGAAGGATCCCTCGACGGCGACACGGCTGGCGAAGGAGCGCTCGCAACTGGCCCAGACGCTGGCCGGCCACGAGGAAAAGTGGCTGACCATGTCGGCAGAGTATGAGGAAGGCACGGCGGAGTGATTACCCTCCCCCTTGTGGGGAGGGTCGATCCGCGAAGCGGAGCGGGGTGGGGGTCTGCGCCACAC
>NZ_RZOM01000281.1:0-6226 GCF_003999175.1 Mesorhizobium sp. M7A.F.Ca.ET.027.03.2.1
ATGTCATAGCGGGCGCGCACGGCAGCCGCGTGAAAGGCCTGATAGGGCATCATCAGCGCATGCGCCGCATAACGGCCAAGTTCGAAGCGGGCCAGGCGGCGCGCCTCGTCGGTGCTCAGCTTGAGCGCCTGGATCTCGCCGGCGACCGCGACCGTCATGCGGATCAGGCAGGCCTCCATCGCGACTTCGCGCAACTGGTCGAACGGCGACAGGCGTTCGGACAGGAACAGGCGCTGCGAATGACGATCATAACGGCGGCGCCAGTTAGGCATGGTGGCGACCGGCAGCACCTTGACGACGATGCCATATTCTCGCTTCAGCCAGGCCTTCAGCGCGCCGAACAGATCGTCGCCGGGATCGAGCACCGAGGTGAACGCCGCGGCCTCCTCCTCGAGGGCAGCGAAATGGTTCGGCCGGCGCTCGAGAATCTCGTGCACCTCGTCGATCGGCAGGGGGGCGCCGGAAAGCGCCGTCGCCCGACCTTCGCGCGCCAACAGTTCGTTGAGGTCGGACAGGCGCTCGGCCTGCTCGCGATAGGCGCGGAACAGTTTTATCACCGCCGCAGACGCGTTGGGCGCGGCCTCGGCAAGCTCGATCAGTTCCTGATCACCCGGCAACTCGCCGACCAGCAGGGGATCGGTGAACACTTCCTTCAAGGCAGCGACAGATCCCCTCGCCTCGCCCTGCAGCTCGTGTGGATCGACCTTGTAGACGGAGGCCAGTCTGAGGATCAGCTGCACCGTCAGCGGCCGCTGGTTGCGCTCGATCAGATTGAGATAGGACGGTGAAATGCCGAGGCCCTCGGCCATCGCCGTCTGGGTCAGGCCCTTGGCATTGCGGATGCGGCGGATGCGCGGCCCGGCGAAGATCTTCTGGTCAGCCACGGACTGTCCTTTACAGCAATTTACAAGAACTTTCTGGGCTCTGGCCTTTTACAATAATGACAAATTTACAACGCACCTCTGTCAAACGCAACACAGGTTTTCTCTTATATTCCGTCGGCTCCCCGGATTTTTGTGGCTGATTTCGCGCAGAAATGTAAATCCAGTCATACCCAACGACCCCAAATTCTCGACGCCTTGAGACAGTTCAGCAATTCCTCGGAGTGACCAATGACTGATTTTTACAACCTCGTCCCATCGGCCCCGGAAGGTCGTTTCGACGGTATCGAACGGCCCTACTCCGCGGCGGATGTGAAGCGTCTGCGCGGTTCGGTGCAGATCCGTCAGAGCCTCGCCGAAATGGGTGCCAACCGGCTGTGGAAGCTCATCCATGAGGAGGACTTCGTCAACGCGCTCGGTGCCATGTCCGGCAATCAGGCGATGCAGCAGGTGCGCGCCGGACTGAAAGCGATCTACCTGTCGGGCTGGCAGGTTGCCGCCGACGCCAACACGGCTGGCGCGATGTATCCGGACCAGTCGCTCTATCCGGCCAATGCAGCGCCCGAACTGGTCAAGCGCATCAACCGGACGCTGCAGCGCGCCGACCAGATCGAAACGTCCGAAGGCAACGGGCTTTCCGTCGAGACATGGTTCGCGCCGATCGTCGCCGACGCGGAAGCCGGTTTCGGCGGACCGCTCAACGCCTTCGAAATCATGAAGGCCTTCATCGAGGCGGGCGCCGCCGGCGTCCATTATGAGGACCAGTTGGCGTCGGAAAAGAAATGCGGCCATCTCGGCGGCAAGGTGCTGATCCCGACCGCGGCGCACATCCGCAACCTCAACGCCGCGCGCCTGGCGGCGGACGTGATGGGCACGCCGACCCTGGTCGTCGCGCGCACCGATGCGGAAGCCGCCAAGCTGCTCACCTCCGACATCGACGAACGCGACCAGCCTTTCGTCGACTACGACGCCGGGCGCACGGTGGAAGGCTTCTACCATGTCAGGAACGGCATCGAGCCCTGCATCGCCCGCGCCATCGCCTATGCGCCTTACGCGGATCTGATCTGGTGCGAGACCTCGAAGCCGGACCTGACGCAGGCCAGGAAATTCGCCGAGGGCGTGCGCAAGCATCATCCCGACAAGCTGCTCGCCTACAATTGCTCGCCCTCGTTCAACTGGAAGAAGAACCTCGACGACGCGACGATCGCCAGGTTCCAGAAGGAGCTCGGCGCGATGGGCTACAAGTTCCAGTTCATCACGCTCGCCGGCTTCCACCAGCTCAACTACGGCATGTTCGAACTGGCGCGCGGCTACAAGGCGCGGCAGATGGCGGCCTATTCCGAGTTGCAGGAAGCGGAGTTCGCGGCCGAGGCCGATGGCTACACCGCGACCAAACATCAGCGCGAAGTCGGCACCGGCTATTTCGACGCCGTGTCGATGGCGATCACCGGCGGCCAGTCATCGACCACCGCCATGCATGAATCGACCGAGCACGCGCAGTTCAAACCGGCCGCGGAATAGCGAGCAGCAAAGTACAGAGGAAACGCCCAACAGGGCTGGGAACACAGGAGAAGACCAATGGCATCGATAAGCCGCGTCAAGGAACGCGCCGAGGAACAGTCGACGACGATGAGTGTCGACCAGCAGGCGACGATCCGCATGCTGGCCAACGACCTGCACCGCCTCAACCAGTCGGTGATGAAGGCGGTCGAGGCGGGCGTCTCGGTGGAACTCGTGCGCTCGGCACGACATCACGGCGGCGACGGCAACTGGGGCGATCTGCTGATCCCGGTTATCGTCACGCAGCAGAGCCACGGCTGACTGAAATCCATGCAACCGACCCTTCACCTGCGCAGCCCCTGCGCAGGTGAATTTTCTCTTTATGAAATCCACGTGTGGACAGTTGAGTACAGTAGCGTTGCTTGAAATTCACTGCTCCCGGCGATGATTTCGGGCACTTTTATTTCAACTTGACACAGGCTACGATCTCACGCCAATTGCGCTCCGGATTCAACTCTGCATTGAAATAGGGGCGAGCTTCTTGGCCGACTTGTGTGCCCGGTGAATCGCGAAGGCGAGACTCCAAGACATCCGAATCTGGTGACCCGCGACTCAACCACCGAGGCGATCCGCGATCCGTCGCAGGTGCTTGTCGTCGGGAAATCGCCCATCAATCGCGTGGTGATTTCAAAGATCGTCGAGCGATCCGGGCTCAAGCCGATTTCGGAATCTCCCGACACGGCGGCAAGGATCTTGCGGTCGCTCATTCCCGGTGTGGTTGTCCTTGACGGCGGCGCCGACAACAAGGACTGCGACAATCTGATGTCCAGCATCGACGCGTTGCGCCGCGCCTCGGGCAAATCGCTGCCACCGGTAATCCTGCTGTCAACCAAGAACGGCACGACGGAAAGTCTGGGCCTGTCTGGTATCATCGACGTGGTGGTCGCCAAGCCGATCACGCCCGAACGGTTGCAACCGGTGATCGATCGCCTGATCGGCCGCTAGAGCAGCCAGAAAAAGTGCGCGGAGTTTCCGTCCGGGAATCAGAAAACAAACAGCTGGATCCTGTGATCAACCTGCATTCACGATGCTTTCGATCAGTCCGGGCAGTTGTCCGAGATCGGATATCTGGCGGTATCTCGTTTCAGCCACCGGCGCCTCGACATGCTCCAGCACCCAGGTCAGTTCATGCGGCACGTGGACGCCCCAACCGCCGGCCTCGATGGCCGGCACCACGTCCGACTTCAGCGAGTTGCCGACCATCATGCTTTTCGCGGCACCATCGCCGTGGCGGCTGAAGATCCTGCTATAGGTGGCGGCATTCTTGTCGCTGACGATCTCGACCGCGTCGAACAGATCGCCAAGGCCAGAGCCAGCCAGCTTGCGCTCCTGATCGAAGAGGTCGCCCTTGGTGATCAGCACGAGGCGGAATGCGCCGGCAAGCTTTTCGACCGTCTCGCGGGCATGCGGCAAGGCCTCGATCGGATGGTTCAGCATTTCGCGGCCGGCATCGAGAATCTCCGCTATGACCGAAGCCGGCACGCGGCCTTGCGTGACCTCGATCGCCGTCTCGATCATCGACAGGGTAAATCCCTTGATGCCGAAGCCATAGACGGCGAGGTTGCGCCTTTCGGCCTCCAGCAATCGTGCCGAGATATGCTCGGCTTCGCCATGGTCGACGAGCATGGCGGCAAAGCGCTTTTCCGTCAGCCGGAAGAACTGCTCGTTCTGCCACAGCGTGTCGTCGGCATCGAATCCGATCGTCGTCAGTTTGCCGTTGGGCCGCATTCAATTTCTCGATTAAGATTTGGGAGCCTCGGTTGAAGTGGGACGGCCGAAACTAAGCCGATTGGCGTGATTTTCAACCGCGCCGGCCAATGCCCGACGCGGCTCCCCTTCCCTTCCATAGGAGGGCACGGCTATACTCCACAATCCGCAACCCAATCTGGTGAATGATGCCGCCTGCAAAAAAGGAAGTCCGTCCGTCGAGCCGCGGAGGACGCGCCCGCACGCCTGCCTTCGTGAAAAACCAACGAGGCGTCAAGAACTGGAAGGAAGTCAGCGCCTGGCTGGAGTGGCGCGGCATCGAGGACATCGAGTGCATCACGCCCGATCAAGCAGGCGTTGCGCGTGGCAAAATGATGCCATCGAAGAAATTCACCTCCAACACCTCGCTGGCGCTGCCGTCGGCAGTCTTCATGACGACGATTTCCGGCGGCTACCCCGAGGATGGCAACGGCTTCCACTATCCGGAAGACGACGGCGACCTCAAACTGATGCCGGACCTGTCGACGCTGACGGTGGTGCCCTGGGAAGAAGACCCGACGGCCGCGGTCATCTGCGATCTCGTCCACCAGGACGGACGCTCGGTCGAGTTCACGCCGCGCAACGTGTTGAAGCGTGTGGTGGCTGCCTATGACAAGCTCGGCCTGAAGCCAGTGGTGGCGCCCGAGATCGAGTTCTACCTGGTGCGCAAGAATCCCGATCCGGACTATCCGCTGACCCCGCCTGTCGGCCGGTCGGGACGCGCGATCGGCGGCGGCGCCGGCTATTCGATCGCCGGCGTCAACGAATTCGACGAACTGATCGACGACATCTACCATTTCTCCGAAAGCCAGGGCCTGGAGATCGATACGCTGATCCACGAGGAGGGCGCCGGGCAGTTGGAGATCAACCTGCGCCACGGCGACCCGATCGAACTGGCCGACCAGGTGTTCATGTTCAAGCGCACCATTCGCGAGGCAGCACTCAAGCACGAGATCTATGCCACCTTCATGGCCAAACCGATCCAGGGGCAACCCGGCTCCGCCATGCACATCCATCAGTCGATCATCGACAAGAAGACCGGACGGAACATCTTTTCGGCCGCTGACGGCTCGGAAACCGACGACTTTTTCCACTTCATCGGCGGCATGCAGAAGCATGTGCCGAACGCACTTGTGATGTTCGCGCCCTATGTCAATTCTTACCGCCGGCTGACGCAGGCGGCGTCGGCGCCGGTCAACAACAAATGGGGCTATGACAACCGCACCACGGCGTTTCGTGTGCCGCGCTCGGATCCCGCGGCGCGGCGCGTCGAAAACCGCATCCCGTCCTCCGATGCCAACCCCTATCTGGCGCTGGCGGCATCGCTTGCCTGCGGGCTGATCGGCATCACCAACAAGATCAAGGCCGAGCCTCCCGTGCTGACCACAGCCAATGCCGACGAAATCGACCTGCCGCGCGGCCTGCTCGAAGCCGTCGACCTGTTCGAGGGCGACGAGGAACTCTGCGCGCATCTGGGCAAGTCCTTCGCCGCCACCTATGCGGCGATCAAGCGGGCGGAGTTCGAGACCTTCATGGAAGTGATCAGCCCGTGGGAGCGGGAGTATTTGTTGCTGAATGTGTAGGGAATAGGGGAATAGGGCAGTAGGGCAGTAGGGGAGTAGGGGAGTAGGGGAGTAGGGGAGTAGGGACGGATGACCGAAAAAACAGGGTCCTACAAGGACTTGCTTGTTTGGGAGCAGGCGGTGGATCTTGCGGTGGCGGTCTACAGTGCTACTAAATCCTGGCCCAAAGAAGAACTTTATGGGCTGACCAGCCAAGTGCGGCGCTCTGCAACGTCGGTGCCGGCAAACATAGCCGATGGGTATGGCAGGGAAATTCGAGGCTCCTATCTGCAATTTCTCCGTATTGCCCAAGGATCATTGAAGGAGCTGGAAACTCAGCTTCTGATTGCTGAACGTATTGGCATCGCGCCGAAAGCGACGTCCGGCCCATTGTTGGCGAGTACCGAAAGTGTGGGAAAGCTTCTTCGGCTTCTCATCCGTAAACTTGCAGCCGAATAGCCTCCCCTACTCCCCTAC
>NZ_RZOM01000282.1:0-6207 GCF_003999175.1 Mesorhizobium sp. M7A.F.Ca.ET.027.03.2.1
ACGGTCCCCTGCTCGAAATGACGTTTGAAGACGGCATCGGCCACGTCCGCCCGCAGCGCGTAGGTATGGTCGGCCAGCACGCGGCAAAGTGCGGCCTGACCGATTGCCTTCGCCCGACTGGAGGTCAGCGAGCGCATGATCTCGGCGACATCGCCGCCGTCCCGTGCCACCAGGATCTCCTCGTCTGGTTTCAGGAACAGTTCCACGCCCAGCCATGCGTCGGTGATGAGGCAGGCACCGGCGCCGGCCGCCTCGAAGACACGCGTGGCCGGTGAAAAACCGTTTACGGCCATGCTGTCGCGACTGATGTTCAGCACGGCCTTGGGAGTGACGTTGAAAGCATTATGATCGCGGGTGCCAACGTGACCGAGCCAGCCGACATTGGCGGGAAGCGGCTTGTCCCCCCAGCCCGATCCACCGAGCAGAAAGCGCTGTTTCGGCAGCTGGCTTGCGGGATCGAGGAAGAATGCTTCGACACGCGCCTCACGATCCGGCAGCCGGTTGCCGAGGAACGCCAGATCGCAAGCGAAACGGGCATTGCTGGCGACCGGGTGATGCGTTTGGGGATCGAGCGCATTGTAGATCGGCACGCATTCGTTCGCCCCCATGGCACGGTAGGCCCAGACGACGGGGTCGCCGCCGCCATAGGTCAGCACAAGGTCGATTTCTTGCAGGGCGCCATGGAGCGGATGGTCCGGTTCGTCGCGAAGCTGGGCAAGGGTTGCCGGAGCGTCCACGTCCCAGAATACCACCAGCGCGTCGCTGCGGGCATGGTCGAGGATGGCGCGCAGCAGCGCCTCGTCCTCGAAACCGACGCCACTCGCCTTGATGACGATGTCGGCGCTGGCGGCGCGTGCCGCGACCTGCATCAACGCGTGCTGGGTCGCTTCATAGACGACCACAGTGCACCAGTCAGGGGCCTCGATGTCGCGGTTCTTCTGCCGGTCGTAGACGTCGGGCTCATAGAAGGTGATTTCGTAGCCCAATTGGGCAAGCGCCTTCAGCAAGCCGCGATAGTAGGTCGCGGCACCGTTCCAGTAGGACGACAAGAGGCTCGATCCATAGAATGCCATCTTCATGCGGCGGCTTCCTTTGCGGTGGTCTTGTTGATGGTATGTTCGGTGGTGCATTCCATGAGCACGCCGAACAACTCGTCGACGCGGTGCTGGCAGGTGTGCCGCGAGCGGATGGTCTCGAGACCCGAAGTCACCAGGGAAGCCGCGAAATCCGCATCGGCCAACACCGCCCGCAGGTGTTGCCGCATTTGCGAGCCATTGTGGGCGAACAGGAAGTCGACGCCGGGTCTGAACAGCTGCTCGACATCGGACCATGGTGCTGAAATCAGCGGAATGCCGCAGGCGAGTGCCTCGAACATGCGGATCGTCGGAATTCCAGGCAAACCCTCACGATAGGGGCGCCGCGGGATGTGGACGGTGACACGATGCGCGGCGAACGCCTTCGGCACGTCGGCATTGGCGATCCATCCGTCATAGCGCAGTCCGGCGGTGGCCAGATCCGCAAGTGCGGGCTTGGGGTAGCGTACTCCGTGCACGGTGGCATCGAGACCGAGATCGTGTACCGGCTCGATTAGAAACTCCTTGAGTTCGGCGGTCCTCTCATCGTCGCCCCAGTTTCCAATCCAGACCAGATCGGACGTGGGGTGGATCTCCGGGTGTGGCTTGAACAGGCGATCGTCCGCGGCTTCATGCCAAGTGAAGACGCGCTTGCCCCAGCCGGCGCGCAGATAGCTCTCGCGCAAGGCCTCGCCAAAGGCGAGAACGCCGTCATAGTGCTCCAACCGCAGCGCCGAGATTGCCTCGGTCGCCGATACCGCCCGGTGGTGGGTGTCATGAAACAGAAGGATGAAGTTGCCGCCAGCGGCCCTGGCACGGCCGATGCGTGCGACAAGCTCCGGATCCGTCCACTCATGAACGATCACAACGTCGGCCTCAGCGATCCAGGCCTCGTGATCGAACCCGGCATCGTAGGTCACCGGCATCAGTTCTGGGAAATCCTTGCGGAAGCGTTCGATGGCGAAGGATCCCTTCTCAGCCAGCAGGTTCGAACGGCTCCAGCTGTCGGACGGCTCCAGCGCGACCGCCTGGTGCCGGCGCGCGACCAGTTCCCGCATGATACCGCGCAGGAAATGGGCATTGCCGTGGTTCCAGTCGGAAACGACCGAGTGGGTGTAGAACAGAAAGCGCATGGTCAGCGCCCCGCCATGGCCAGGGCCGCCTTGTCGTAGACGCCTCGCATGGCCGCCGCTTGCCTGGCCAGTGTAAACCGGCGGCTTCGTCGCATGGCTGCCTGACCGAGCTCTCGCCTGAGCTCGGCATCGCTGGAGAGACGATTGAGGCAGGCAGCGAGGTCGTGGGGATTGCGCGCGTCAAAGAACATCGCGGCCCCATCCCATAGTTCGCGATAGGTTGCGATGTCGGAAAGCACCAGGGGCGTCGCCGACATGGCAGCTTCCAGCGCGGCCAGACCGAATGGCTCATAGATTGATGGCGACACGAAAATGCCGGCGCGCGCCATCAAGGAGCGCACCTCGTGAGACGGCAGTGCTCCCAGAGGAACAGCATAGCTGAAGCTGGTACGCCCGCCGTTGGGACCGTGCATCGAACCGGCGGCAAAAACGGGCCATTGCGTCAGCGACGCGGCCTGGTCGATCACCGCCGCATTCTTGCCCTCGTCCCACCAGCGGGCAGCGGCGAAGACGAGCGGTTGGCGCTTTTCGGTCTTCGGCACCGGACTTGCACTATTTCCGACCACACTCAGACGCGCGATCGGGCCATAGCAGGTCTCAAGCATGTCGGCATGGCTGCGGCTCGGCACGATGACTGCGTCGGCCCGATCCAAGCCGCGCCTGTTGCGCTCCTTCTGCCAGGCCCATGCGCCATCCACCGCCTGTTTCCTGACGGCGTGGAACCATGTCGTCACGCAGGAATGGGAGACCACCACGGCTGGGCATGGCGCATCGAATCCCGATGCCTGCGTCGGCGCGTTGAAATGGACTAGGTCGATGGCGTGGTCGCGCATGGGCGCAAGCAATTCCCGCGGCAGCGCGTCGAGGTCGCCGCCGCTGCTGGTCATCCAATCCGGCGGCGTATTCAACCAGATCAGCGTCGTGAAAGCCTCCGCCTCCTCGGCCTGCTGCCTTGACGGTTGCGGACCGAGGCCGGCAAGCACCACGCTGTCGCCGCCGTTCACAAGTTCCCCTGCCAGATCAAGGGCATAGCGCCATACGCCGCCCACGGCATCGACGGTCATCAGGATGCGCCGCGAGCGCGGCGTCAGTGTCCGCAACATGTCGCCTCCAGTTCCGCCAGCGGCCGCGGCCGCCTCTCCTGGATGTCACTGAATTTCTGGAAAGATGCGAGGTAGTGGTCATGGGCGCGTTCCCAAGCAAGGTCGTCGGGTTCGCCCCAAAGCTCGCGGTAGCTGGGCGAACTCGGATACGGATAAAGCGGCACAGGTTCGTTAGCCCATACGCCGTGGTCGATCAGGTGGGTTCGCCAGTGCTCGACCAGGGCGGGATCATCCTCGACCACGCCGATCAGATTGGCCTGAACGAATGGAACGTGACGTCTGGCATCGACGAGCAGCGCGGCGAGTTCCTCGGTACCCAGCCGGCAGCGCTTGGCCAGCATTGCCCGACCTTCGACGGTCAGGCTTTCGAGACCGGCCTCGATGGAGACGCAGCCCGCGGCGCCCAGCAATTCCAGCAGCTCGGGCTTCCACAGATCGATGCGGGTCTGTACGCCGAATTTCACGTCGCGATCGACCAAGGCTTCCAGCAACGCTTTTTGCGGCAGGAAGATCTCGTCGATGAAGTAGATGTAGCCGACACCTTGGGCAATCAGCCGATCGATCTCCGCCACCACCGCTTCGTGGTTTCGACGGCGATAGGCATCACGGAAATCGATCTTGGCGCAGAAGCTGCAATTGTAGGGACAGCCGCGCGATGCCTCGACTTCCGCACCGAACCCCACCTGATTGTCGTCAAACCTGTGATGGTGATGCGAATGGGCTGCGATCCAGTCCGCTGGCCATTCGAGTGGCGGATGGTCGGCAAACGAGCTGGCGTGGACGCCGCCGTTCGAAACCACCCTGGCATCCCGCAGATAAGCGGTTGAGGGCACGGCGCTCCAATCGTCGCGCCGGGCAAGTTGCTCGACGACTTCTTCACATTCGCCGCGCACGACGATGTCGACGCCGAGCTTGCGCAAGGTCGGCGCGGGCGTCGCCGAGCCGTGCGGCCCGACCGCGACCGTGCGTCCACCGCGCCCGGCGAGACGGTTGAGGAAATCGGCCGGCACACGCAATTCCGGCGGTGCGCAGCGCCAGAACAGATAGGTCGGGGCGGTACTGACGACGGTCATAGCCGGGGCGAAATCAGCCACCCGCTCGCAGAGACCGGAATTGTCGAGCTTCTGCAACTGCCCATCCAGCATCAGCACCTCATGCCCGGCGGCTTCGAGCAGGGCCTTCGAATAGCCGAGTTCCAGCGGCAGATGTGGTTGGCGGCAGCCGAAATAGATGCTGTCGTCGTAGGTCCAGAATGGGTTTACCAAAGCGATTTTCATGCGACGTACCTCACGGCTTCAGGGCGAGGCTCGAGCCGATGGCGCTGCAGCCAGTCGGCGAGGTCGCGGACGCCTTCGCGCCATGAAACATGGGCCATCCAGCCAAGCGCGGTTTTGATCTTGCGGGTGTCGGCGACGAAGAAGGGCTGGTCGCCGGTGCGTTCCCCATCATGGCGGATTGAAAGCTCATGGCCGGTCAGGCTACGAATCTCGCTCAACAGCCTGCGCAGGCTGACCGCATTTTCCGGGCCGCCGCCAAGATTGAATGCCTGGCCTTTGGTGGTCTCGATGCGATCGAGCACGGCCCTGTAGGCGGCAACGGCATCGGAGACATGCAGGATATCGCGCACTTGCCTGCCGTCGCCGTAAATGGTGATCGGGCGTCCCGTCAGCGCGCTGAGCAGGAAGTGCGCGACCCAGCCCTGATCCTCGGTTCCGAACTGGCGCGGTCCATAGATGCAGCTCATCCGCAGCACCGCCGTCGGCATGCCGTAAGATTTGGCATAGTCGAGCACATACTGATCCGCCGCGCCTTTGGAGCAACCGTAGGGCGTGCAGAAGTCCAGGCCCCGAGCCTCATTGATGCCGTGCGCTTGGATGACGCTGTCGCAAGGCACATAGCGATCGCCGTCCTCGCGGACCGCGACGTCAGGCAGGCTGCCATAGACCTTGTTGGTGCTGGCGAAGATCACCGGGATACGCTCGCCGCTCAGTCGTGCCGCCTCCAGAACGTTGAACGTTCCCCGAAGGTTGATGTCGAAATCCTCGCCCGGCTGGACCAGGCTTGTGGTGACGGCGGTTTGCGCGGCCAGATGGAAAATTGCCTTCGAAACCATCAAGACAGGCGCCAGGGCGTTGGCGTCTCGCACGTCGACCGTCTCCACCGTGAGGCGACCGCCGTGTTTTTGCGCCAGCCATTCAAGGTTCTGCTCGACGCCCGGACGGCTGAGATTGTCGATCACCAGTACCGGCTCGCCATCCGACAACAGGCTGTCGGCGAGGTTCGATCCTATGAAGCCGCTGCCGCCGATGATGGCGACCGGCGCGTCGCGTCGATTGCGTGTGTTCATGAGACCAACCCGCGTTCTTCGAGCTCGCGCTTCATGTCGGCGCCGCGGTCGACAGCGGACGTGTTACGCACCCAGGAAACGAACTCGCCGAGCGAATTCTCCAGTTGCCGCACCGGCTCGAAACCGAGCAGCTCACGGGCCTTGGAAATATCAGCGAAGCAGTTGCGGATATCGCCGGAGCGGGCTTTGCCGAGCAGTTCCGGCGAGCGGTTCGGTGTCCCCATGGCCTCGGCCAGCAATCGCGCGACTTCGCTGATCGCGTAGGCGCGGCCGCTGCCGATGTTGATGACATGACCCTTTGCCTGGCGTTGCTGCAGAGCAAGGCGAAAGGCGCGGGCGACGTCCTGCACATGGACGAAATCGCGCTTCTGTTCGCCATCCTCGAAGATCATTGGCCGTTGGCCGTTGGCGAGACGCGAAGCGAAGTTGGCCAGCACGCCGGTATAGGGATTCGACAACGCCTGGCCGGCGCCGAAGACATTGAACAGGCGCAGCGCGACCGCATCGATGCCATAGGCCTCGCCGAAGATCAGCACGGCGCGTTCCTGGGC
>NZ_RZOM01000283.1:0-6199 GCF_003999175.1 Mesorhizobium sp. M7A.F.Ca.ET.027.03.2.1
GTGCTGGGTGAAGTCGGCGGAGTGAAGGCGTGAACGCTGTTTCCACGCAATCCGAGCCCGAGACGGCAGCCGATGTCACCGAGCTTGCCAAGCGCGCGCTCGAACATTGGGGCATTCGTGAGGGTGAGCCGGAGCTGCTGAAATTCCGCGAGAACGCGGTTTTCCGGATCCGCTTGCCCGATGGCCAGCCGGCCGCCATGCGCATTCACCGGCTTGGCTATCACACGGACGCCGCCTTGCGCTCGGAACTGCAATGGATGGGTTTTCTGCAATCGGCCGGCATCGCCACGCCATCTGCGGTCGCCACGCCGGCCGGCGATCTGTTCGTGCTTGTCAGCGCGAACGCCTCAATGCAACCCCGGCAAGTCGATTGCCTGAGCTGGCTGGAAGGCCGCGCCGTCGGTGCGCGAGGCGTGCCGCTGGATTTTACGCCCGAGCAGGCAAGACGGGTCTTTACCGCGATGGGCCGAACCATCGCCCACATGCACAATGTCACGTCTGCCTGGGCGCCTCCGTCCGGCTTTGCCCGCCATGCCTGGGATTTCGATGGCTTCTTCGGCGCGAACCCGAATTGGGGCCGCTTCGAGACCTCGCCCTTCCTCGACGGCCCTCATCGCGAGCTGGTTTTCCAGGCGCGGGAAAAGGCCGTGAAGGCGCTGTCGGAGCATGAACGCAGCGCCCGCAATTTCGGCATCATCCACGCCGATCTGGTGCGCGAGAACGTGCTCGTCCATGACGGCGCGATCCGCATCATCGACTTCGACGATTGCGGCCATGGCTGGCACATGTACGACCTTGCCGTCGCGCTCTACCAGAACCGCGATGAGGCGATCTATCCGCTGATCGAGGCCGCTTTGCTCGAGGGCTATCGGCAGGAGCGGGCACTGACCGCGCGCGACATCGCCGCGCTGCCGCTGTTTTCGGCGTTGCGTGCCTTTGCTTTCCTCGGTTGGGTGCAGAGCCGCGTCGAAGGCGACATCACCAGGGATGTCGGCCAGCGTATGTCGGCCATCGCAGCCGATGTGGTGATTGCCTATCTGCGTGGCGAATAGGGCCGATCAATAAGAACTGGCGGGTCATCAGCCCTTCGCGAAATGGATGCTGACCGTGCCCGAACTGCCGAAATCGGCGACGATCGTGTCGCCGGGCCGCGCCTCGACCGGGCGCACGAACGATCCAGAGAGCACCACCTCGCCAGCCGCGATCGACATGCCGTAGCGGGCGAGCCTGTCCGCCAGCCAGGCGATGCCCATGGCCGGGTGGTTGAGCACGCCGGCGCCGAGCCCGGTTTCCTCGACCTCGGCGTTGCGCGAGACGATGGCACCGATCCAGCGCATGTCGGCCTCATCAGGACGTTGCCGCCGGCCGCCGATGACGATGCCGGCATTGGCGGCATTGTCGGAAATCGTGTCGAAGAAGGTGCGCACCTTCTTCGTCTCGGCATTGACGCGCTCGATGCGCGTATCGAGGATTTCCAGCGCCGGTGTGATGTAGTCGGTGGCGTGGAGCACGTCGGAGATGGTCACGCCGGGGCCTTTCAGCGGCGCCTTCATGACGAAGGCGATCTCGGCCTCGACGCGCGGCTGGATGAAGCGGCCGGCCGGCACCGTCGCGCCGTCATGGAAGAACATGTCGTCGAACAGCACGCCCGAATCCGGCGTGTCGATGGCAAGCGCGTACTGCATTGCCTTCGATGTCAGCCCGATCTTCCAGCCCTTCGGCTTCAGCCCGGTATCGATCTTGCGCGTCACCAGCGCCGCTTGCACGCGGTAGGCGTCCTCCATCGTCGCATCGGGAAAATCGAGGCTGAGCAGACGGATCTGGCGGCGCGACCGCTCGGCCTCGAACAGCCGTGCCGCGGCGTCTTCCACTTGATCCGGGGTCATTGCGCTTCCTCGTCGACGACACCGTTTCTGAGCACGCCGATGCCCTCGGCCTCCACCTCGATCACGTCGCCGGGCTTCAGCCAGATCGGCGGCTCGAAGCGGGCGCCAGCACCCGTCGGCGTGCCGGTGACGATGATATCGCCCGGCACCAGCGTGGTGAAGGTCGAGATGTAGTTGATGATCCTGCGGAAGGAAAAAATCATCCGGCTGGTGCGGTCCTGCTGGCGCAACTCGCCATTGACGCGGGTGGTCAGCGCGATGTCGGCGATCTGCGCCTCGCCGGTAAACGGCACCAGCCATGGGCCGATAGAGCCGCTGCGGTCGAAATTCTTGCCTTGCGTGACGTTGAACTTGGCATGCCGCACCCAGTCGCGGATGGTGCCCTCGTTGCACAGCGACAGCGCCGCGATATGGCCAAGCGCGTCGGCCTCGGCAATGCGCCGGCCAGCCTTGCCGATGACGATGACGATTTCGCCCTCATAGTCGAGCTGCGGTGATTCCGGCGGCCGCACCAGCGACGCGCCATGGCCGACGAAGGAGCAGGGAAAGCGGATGAACAGCGACGGGTTGGAGGGCGCCGCCTGGCCGTCCTTGTACTCCTCGTTGCGGTCGGGGTAGTTGACGCCGACGCAGATGATCTTTTCCGGTGACGGGATCGGGATTTCATAGGCGATGGCGTCGAGCGGGAAATCTGGGGCGAAGGCCTCGGCCGCTTCCGCCAGCCGCCGCAAGGCGCCGGCCTCGATCACTTCACGCAGCGTCGGCCACTGGCCGTAACGAGCCGACAGGTCGATAACGCCCTTGCTCGTGATCGCGCCATAGCGCGCCTTGCCGCCGACGGTGAAGGTGGTGAGCCGTGCGGGGTTCATGCTGCGGCTCCGGCGATGGTGGTGGGCGAGGGGGCGTGACGGAACGCTGACATTGATTAGAATCCCACTAAGGCGCAATGATCGGCGAAGCCGCCAAATCCGGCTGGCGTGCCTCTGCGCCAGCAAACACACTGCCTTCCTCGAACCAGCTTTTCGGCGCCGGCGCGCCCCACAGCGTCTGGCGCTGCGGGTCCTTGAGGTCCCATTTGATCGGCTCGAGGTCCGGATCGACCGTCTGGTAATCCGAACAGTAGATCTCGATGCGGTGGTTGTCGGGATCACGGACATAGAGGAAGAAAGCGTTGGAGATGCCGTGCCGGCCGGGGCCGCGTTCGATGTTTGCGAGATAACCGGTCGTTGCCATCAGGTCGAGCAGATCGATGATGTTGAGCGGTGTCGGCACCCAGAAGGCGACGTGGTGCAGGCGCGGCCCGATGCCGTTGGTGAAGGCGATGTCGTGCACGCCGCCCTTGCGGTGCGTCCACGCCGCCCACAGCTTTCCGCTGCTGGCATCCTCGGTGTATTCGGTAACGCGAAAACCGAGCTCGTTGTAGAAGGCGACCGACTCGTCGACATTGGGCGAGAAGCAATTGAAGTGATCGATGCGCAGCGGCTTGACGCCCTTGTAGAGCGCATATTTCTGGTGGATCGGCGCCAGCCGCTTCATCTGGGCGTAGAATTCGAGCGGTATGCCGTGCGGATCGCGCGTCCGGAAGGTGCGCGACTGGTAGGGCCGCTCGACCCACTCCACCGGCAGGCCCTTGTCCTTGAAGAAATGCACTGCCTTGTCGAGGTCTTCATCCGAGAAGACCTTGAAGCCAAGGTCGCGCGCTTCTGCCGTGGCCGCCTTCTTCAGCACGATGCAATGGTGCCCGCGCTCCTCCAGCGCCCGCAGATAAATGGTGTCTGATGTCTCGTCGGTGACCTGCAGGCCGAGCGTATCGACATAAAAGGCGCGGGATTTGGCGAGGTCGGTGACGGCCAGCTCGACATGGCTGAGGCGCACGATGTTGAAGGCGGGGTAGAGATTGGCCTTGGGCAAGGGCATCTGATTTCCTCCGGTCAGCCGCCAAGTTTCTGGATCGCGTGCGCGGTCGTAGCGAAGGCTACGTTCTTCGTCTCCATGTAGAAGTCGAAGGAGTGATCGCCGCCGTCGCGGCCGATGCCGGAATTCTTGACGCCGCCGAACGGGGTCGGCAAATGGCGCACATTCTCGGAATTGACCCAGATCATGCCGGCATCGAGCGCGTCTGTGAAGCGGAAGGCGCGGGTGACGTCCGAGGTCCAGAGATAGCCGGTCAGGCCGTATTGCGTGTCGTTGGCGAGCGCTAGTGCCTCGGCTTCGTCGCCAAACGGAATGGCGCTCAGCACCGGCCCGAAAATCTCCTCCTGCGCGATGCGCATGCCGTTGGAGACGTTGGTGAACAGGGTCGGGCCGACATAGCAGCCGCCGCCCGGTCCGTCGACCTTGCCGCCGCCGACGGCGAGCGTGGCCCCCTCCGACCTGCCGATGTCGATATAGGACAGCACCTTCTTTTCGTGCACCGGATGGATCAGTGGTCCGACCACCGTTTTCGGATCGAGGGGGTGGCCGACGACGATGCGCTTCGCCCTTTCGGCAACCTTGGCGGTGAAGCTCTCATAGACCGAGGCTTCGACTAGCAGCCGCGACGACGAGGTGCAGCGTTCGCCATTCAGCGAATAGATCATGAATACGGCGGCGTCGGCGGCGCGCTCGAGATCGGCGTCGGCAAAGACGATCACCGGGTTCTTGCCGCCAAGCTCGAAATGCACGCGCTTCAGCGTGTCGGCGCCTTGTTTCATGATCATCGAACCGGTGCGGCTTTCGCCGACAAAGCCGATCGCCTTGATGTCGGGATGCTCGGTCAGCGCCTTGCCGGCATCTTCACCAAGACCGTTGACCAGGTTCCAGACGCCTTTCGGCAGGCCGGCCTCCTCGGCGATCTCGACCAGCAGGCGGGCTGTCAGCGGCGAGAATTCAGCCGGCTTATGAACGACGGTGCAGCCGGCCGCCAGCGCCGGCGCGATCTTCCAGGTCGAGAGCATGAACGGCGTGTTCCACGGCGTGATGATGCCGACCGGGCCGATCGGCACCCTTGTGGTCAGGTTGACCTGGCCGGTGGTCCGCAGTGTTTCGCCGTCGCGCGCTTCGGGCGCGCGGTCGGCGAAGAAGCGGAAATTCTCGGCACCGCGCAACGCCGCCTTGGCCATGAATTTCAGCGCCTGGCCGGTGTCCATGCATTCGACGAAGGCGATCTCCTCGGCGCGCGCTTCGATCGCGTCGGCGATTTTGTGCAGCAGCTTCTTGCGCGCTTCGCCCGGCATGGCGGCCCAGGCCGGGAACGCCGCCTTCGCCGCCTTGGCGGCGCGGTCGATGTCGGCGGCTCCGCCGCGCGCGACCTTGGCCAGCGGCTTCAGGTCGACCGGCGACAGCGTTTCGAACGTCGCGCCGTCGAGCGCCGGCACCGCCTCGCCGCCGATCTGGTTCAACACGCCGTCGCGCCTGAAGCGGGCCAGATAGGCCTCGGCCTTGTTCAGATTGCCTTGCAGGTCGGACATGTCGGGTTCCGTCACTTGCCGCGCAGTCGCGGGTGGATTGCGTTTCTCTTCCAACTCAGCTCCGGGTCGATTTCCCGGATTTCGAGCGACAGGGCGAAATGCGGGGTCTCGAACAGCCCGGCGAGATATTCGCTCACCGCCGCGAAGACGGCTTCGCCGGTCCGCTTCTTCTCATCAGGGCTGCGGCCGGTGCCGATGCGAAACGACATGTCGAGAAAGGCGTTTTCCGGCAGGCTGTCGGCAAGGGCATAGGCCTCGGCGCGAAAGGCCCGCACCCGCACGGCGCCGGTCTCGAACAGCCCGGTATCCAGCACGGTGCGCAACACCAGCGCGCACAATTCGCCCATATCGACCTTGGCATCGAGATTGGCTGAATACTCGATGGAGAAGTGAGGCACGGCGTTTCCCTGGTCTATTGCTTTTGTTGTAGTTAACGCGTTAATTACATGCAACGCCGACGAAGTCAAGTCTTGCATCGGCCTTGGCGCAACGATACGGGATGGCAGGAACGGGCCCTGGCAGGCGGATTCGGCTGAGGGAAGGCCTGTTTTCGATCGCAAGCGTGGGAGGCTCTTTTTCTTGCTGCCTGAAAACACCCGTCGTTCTCTGCCAATGGCGCTGCTTCATGCCCGCGAAGCGGTGATGGCGCGGTTTCGGCCGATGCTTGCGGCGCATGACGTGACCGAACAGCAATGGCGCGTGCTGCGCGTGCTGAGCGAAGCCGGCCCGGTCGAGGCGACGGAACTCGCCGACCGCGCCTCGGTTTTGCCGCCCAGCCTGACGCGCATCATCAAGGCGCTCGAGGGCCGCAAATTCATCACCCGCAACAAGGCCGAAGGCGACGGCCGACGCGTCGTTCTAACC
>NZ_RZOM01000284.1:0-6185 GCF_003999175.1 Mesorhizobium sp. M7A.F.Ca.ET.027.03.2.1
TCGCTGCGCGGACTGATCCCCGCAAGACTGACCTGAAACAGGACGACTGTGCCCACTCACACACCCCCAGAGCATACGCTCCCCACCCACACGCCCTATGACGGCTCGTCGAAACTGTTCAGTATCGGGCTGAAGCCGCTCGATCCGGCGGACTGGATCGAGATCGACGGCCATCTGCTGCCGTATCTCGCCGAAAAGCACCGGCTCTATGCCGAAATCCCAGAGCGCGTTTTCGTCGAGGAGGACGGCACGCGCGATGCCCAGCAGGAAGTGCTCGACTTGCTCGCTGCGCATCTCCTGGAGAGGTTCCCCGAAACCCATCGGCTCGGCGGATCAGGCATCGAGGTGGTGGGCGCGGCGAGCCGTCTGCCTGCGGCCCTCGCCGAGGCGCCGCTGGCCAGGGCCTCACTGCTCGTCCAGGAAGACCTCATCCTGATGCGCCGTGGCGACAGCGGCTGGCGGCTGGTTGCCGGCTCGCTCTGCTTTCCCTCGTCCTGGTCGCTCCTGGAAAAATTCGGCAAGCCGCTGCAGGACATCCACGCGCCGGTGCCGGGTTTCGGCCCGGGCACGCGTCCGGCGGAACTCATCAACCGGATGTTCGATGGCCTCCAGGGGCAGGCGGTCGAGCGCTACAACTGGTCGATCCAGTCCGACAACGCGCTCTACCATCCGCTCTCCGACCTGCAGCGCATCGACCGCGCCACCAACCGGCCGTCGCGCTTTCCCGATGGCGACATCGACGCCCATGCGTTCATCCGCGTCGAGCGGCAGACCCTGCGCAAACTGCCTGTTTCACGCGATATCCTGTTCACCATCCGCATCCATCTCGACCCGCTCGCCGTGCTGGCCAGGCACCCTGATCGGGCGAAGCTCGCGGCGTCTTTCGCCGCCCAGCTCGAAGCTCTCGATCTCGCCCAGCTCGATTACAAGGGCCTGACCGCAGACCGCGATCGGCTGGTCGACCGGCTCGGGGGGCTGGCGCTGTCCTAAATCGCGGCCAAGCCCAGCAGCAGGATCGCGGACATCGCGGTAAAGACGGTGACGTTGACATCCCACCGCCAACCCGCCGGTCCGAACGGCGGTCGGAATGGCAGGTAGCCGTTCTCGTCGTAGAGCACGCCGCCATAGATCGGTCGTGAGAGCATGGCCACGAAGAACGCTCCATACATGGCCACGCCCAATCCCCCGGCGAGATAGAGCCGCTCGGCTTGGAGTGGGCCTCCAATCCAGATAAGCCCCAGCGCAATCAGCGCGACTCCGGTATAGCTCAGCACCTGCCAAACGACGTGAAACCGGGCGTGCGGAGTCCACAGCGGATTGGTGGCGTGGGTGGCGTTGAGGTCGGCTTTGATCGTCACCACACCGTAACCCACGGTCGCGACGCTCAGCAGAATTCGGGCAAGCAGATGACTGTCGTAAGCGAGTTCCATCGCACTTTCCTCCTTCACTAGGGAAATCGATGACGGCAATTCAGCAGATCGTAATCCGAAGTACTTCACCTAGGAAACAGCAGTATGCCGGTCGATGCCGCACTTTGCCGGCCCCGACGCGGGAGCGTCACGCAGGCGACACGGCTTGAATGGCGCCTTGGGCACAGAAGAGCTGCCCGTCGGCCAGCCGCGCATAGTTGTGGACGATCCCTTTCTCATGATCCTGCAACTGCACGATGAAGTTGCCGCTCTGCTCCGTCCAGCTCATGAGCACGAGGTTCGGGCGTACGCTGGTCATGTCGATCTTGACCACCTCGTCAATTTTGGTGGCTCCGATCGACGCCTGCACATGTAGTTCGTCCGGCGAGAAAAACGTCAGCCGGGGTACGAACGGGCCGAAAACGCAGTCGAAAGTCTTACCGACAAGCGAGGCGGGAAAAACATTGTTTTCTGCCATAACACCCTCCCTGGGCGTGGCCGTTGCGACCAAGCCATTTGACGATCTTCGATGTTTCAGTCGCGAAAATGCCAGAGACGCTTACTTGGAGCGCTCCAAGTGATACGATCCGCCCTTTCCACTTTCGAGTCAACAAAATTCTTGGAGCGCTCCAAAAAATGGTCTAACTGAAGGGAAATGGGTGAATCGCAATGCCAACGCTAGCCGACGTGGGCAAGGCTGCCGGTGTCTCCCGGGGCACTGTTTCCAACGTCTTCAACCGGCCGGAACTGGTCAGGCCTGAGTTGCGCCAACGTGTCGAAGCGGCTGCGCGAGCGCTTGGATTTGGCGGCCCCGATCCAAAGGGTCGATTGCTGCGGGATGGCAAGTTCAATGCCATCGGGTTCATGCCACCTGGCGCCTACGCCATCGCCGAGGTGATGAGAAGTCCCTATGGCCGCGAGCTGGTGCTGGGCGTTTCGCTCGCCTGCGACGAGGCCGGAACGACGCTCAGCCTTGTAAACGGCACCGATAATACCCGCTTCGCCAGCATCCGCGAGGCCCTCGTTGACGGCTTCATCCTTGGTCACAGCGGGGACATCGGTCTCATAACATCGGCACAACGGCGGCGCCTGCCCTTCGTCATTCTCGAAAGCGACGCAGGTCCCGACATCAATTCGATAAAGATCGACGGCAGGAGGGGCGCGGTCGCTGCCGTCCGGCATCTGACTGGGCTGGGACACCGACATTTTGCCATCCTGTCTATACGGAGAACTCCAGGCCCTCCGATCGTGCACATGCCCGGACAGGCAAAGCGCCCGCTTCTAGCCGGCTTCTCGCTCGACAACGAGAGGCTCGACGGCTTCAAACAGGGCTTGGCGGAGGCGAACCTATCGATCGACGATGTCCCGATTATCGAGACGACGCCCGGCGATCCATCTGCTGGAGCGGTGGTGTTCGACAATGTGCCTGAAGCAACCGCGATCCTGACCATGTCGGATTGGCAGGCGATCACAATACTCGACGAGGCGGTTTGTCGCGGCATAGAGGTGCCGGGCCACGTGTCGGTCATTGGCTTCGATGGCACTGCTGAATCCGCGCGCACCACACCTCCGCTGACGACTGTCGCGCAAGACGTGATCGGAAAAGGCAGGCTCGCCGCCCGCATGGTTCTTGACAACCAACCGCCCCGCCAAGTCGTTCTGCCCGTGGAGTTGGTGGTTCGGGCGTCCACAGCTGCGCCGAGGGCAAAAATCCGTTGAACGGACGGGGCACGTCGCTTGCGCTTGGCAAATGAGCTAACTTTGGTTCGGGTAGAGCCATTCATCCACGGTTTCAGCCTTAACCACGTAGCCAACGCAGCTAGCCGCTGGTTGGCGCTTTTCGCTGGTTTGTGACAATGATCTGTGATGTAGCGCATGGCCGCCGGGCAAAAATCCCCGGCTTGCGCATGTTTTCCCAGTTTCCTGGGTTTTGAAGGAGTGCTCGATAAAATGGCGAATGAAAACTGGCCCGTTTACGGTGAGATCAGCGGCCCTGTCGTGATGATCGGCTTCGGCTCGATCGGCCGGGGAACGCTGCCACTGATCGAACGCCATTTCCAGTTCGACAAGTCGCGCATGACGGTCATCGACCCGCGCGACACCGACCGCAAGCTGCTCGACGAGCGCGGCATCGCCTTCGTCCAGGAAGCGGTGACCGAGAAGAACTACAAGAAGCTCTTGACCCCGCTTCTGACCAATGGCGGCGGCCAGGGCTTTTGCATCAACCTGTCGGTCGATACCGGCTCGGTGGATCTGATGCGGCTCTGCCGCAAGCTCGGTGTGCTCTACATCGACACCGTCGTCGAGCCGTGGCTCGGCTTCTATTTCGACGCCAAGGCGGACAACGCCAGCCGCACCAATTACGCGTTGCGCGAGTCGCTGCTCAAGGAAAAGCACGACAAGCCCGGCGGCGCCACGGCGGTCTCCACCTGCGGCGCCAATCCAGGCATGGTCTCGTGGTTCGTCAAGCAGGCGTTGGTCAATCTCGCCACCGATCTTGGCCTGGAGTTCTCGGAGCCCGCGCAGGACGACCGCGAGGGCTGGGCCAAGCTGATGAAGAAGGCCGGCGTCAAGGGCATCCACATCGCCGAACGCGACACCCAGCGCGCCAAGAAGCCGAAACCGATGGATGTGTTCTGGAACACCTGGTCGGTCGAAGGCTTCATCTCCGAGGGCCTGCAGCCCGCGGAACTTGGCTGGGGCACACACGAGACATGGATGCCGAAGAACGCCAAGAAGCACAAGCACGGCTCGAAGGCAGCCATCTATCTGGAGCAGCCGGGCGCCAACACGCGCGTGCGCTCGTGGTGTCCGACTCCCGGCGCGCAATACGGCCTGCTGGTGACGCATAATGAGGCGATCTCGATCGCCGATTTCTTCACCGTGCGTTCGAAGAAGGGCAAGGTCCAGTACCGCCCGACCTGCCACTATGCCTATCATCCCTGCAACGACGCGATGCTGTCGCTCGACGAGATGTTCGGCGCCGCCGGCAAGCCTCAGCCGGTGCATCATGTGCTCGACGAGAACGAGTTGATCGACGGCGTCGACGAACTCGGCGTGCTGCTCTACGGCCACGACAAGAATGCCTACTGGTACGGCTCGCAACTGTCGCTCGCCGAGGCGCGCAAGCTGGCGCCCTACCAGAACGCCACCGGCATGCAGGTCACCTCGGCGGTGCTCTCGGGCATGGTCTGGGCGCTGGAAAACCCCGAGGCCGGCATCGTCGAAGCCGACGAGATGGACTACAGGCGGTGCCTGGAAGTGCAGTCCCAGTATCTCGGACCGGTCAAAGGCTACTACACCGACTGGACGCCGCTCGATAACCGCCCCGGCCTGTTCCCGGAAGACCTCGACCGGAACGACCCGTGGCAGTTCCGCAACATCCTTGTGCGATAGCAGCACCGCCTACCTGCCTCACCGCCTTGCAATCGCCCGGAAATCGGGCGATTGAAGGGATGCGGACCACAACGACACGCATTCATCTGGACGCATGTCGCTCTGGAAACTTGGATGCACGCCTCGTGCTTGTCGAAAATCGATTCCGATTTTCGGGCCGATGCGAGAGGAGAGGATTTTCACATGATCATTGCGCGCAAAATTCTTTCGATGAGCGTGGCGGGCGCCATTGCGACGATGCTCGCCGCCTGTGCGACCAGCGGCCCTGATGAACCGCCGATGGCAGCGGCGCCGAAAGGCGTCGAGGGCTCCTGGATCGACGCCAAGGGCACCGGCCTGTCGACCTTCGCCGGCGGTACCTTCACGACGGTCGCCACCGACACCGGCCAGAAGCTTGCCGACGGCAGCTACACGATGACCGGCGCCACATCGGTGCAGATCAACGGCACCTCGCTGATCCGCCAGACCGCGGTCAGCTTCAACTGCCTGATGGTATCGACAAGCCAGCTCAACTGCACGAGTTCCAGCGGTCAGAATTTCGTGCTGACAAGGCGCGTCTGAGCCCGCGACCATTCGTTTCCAAGGACGGCGGCCGGTTGGCCGCCGTCCTTTTTTATGCCGGCAAAGGGGTCCCGGATTCCGCTTGCGTCATCGGGAACGCGATGGGAACATGGCCGAAGCGCCGGCTGTTATGTTCCAGTCAAGCAAGAGCGCTAATGGCCTCTGATCGGCTTTCCGGGAGACGAAGATGAAGAAGCTTGCCGCCATTGCAGCCCTGTCAGCCTCAGCACTCGGTCTGTCGGCCGGCGCGTCCTTTGCCGACTACACGCTGAACATCCTGCATATCAACGACTGGCACAGCCGCATCGAAGGCAACAACAAATATGAATCGACCTGCTCGGCGGACGAGGAAACCAAGGGCGAGTGCATCGGTGGCGCGGGCCGGCTGATCACCGCGATCGCCCAGGAGCGCAAGAAGCTGCAAGGCCAGAACGTGCTGCTGCTCAGCGCAGGCGACAATTTCCAGGGCTCACTGTTCTACTCCACTTACAAGGGCAAGGTCGAAGGCGAATTCCTCAACGACATGAAGTTCGATGCCATGGCGCTCGGCAACCATGAATTCGACGACGGCGAAGTGGCCTTGGCGCCGTTCCTCGACATGATCAAGTTCCCGGTGCTCGGCGCCAATGTGAAGGCCAACGCGCAATCCAAGCTCGGCGACCGAGTCAAGCCATCTGTTGTCGTCGAGGTCGGCGGCCAGAAGATCGGCATCATCGGCGCGATCACCAACGACACGCCGGACCTCGCTTCCCCCGGACCCAACGTCGCAATAGAGGACGACGTCAAGTCGATCACCGCCGAAGTCGAGAAGCTCAAGGG
>NZ_RZOM01000285.1:0-6175 GCF_003999175.1 Mesorhizobium sp. M7A.F.Ca.ET.027.03.2.1
ACCCGAAGGAGGTCCGCTCCTACGAGAATTCGACGACCGCCTTTGACGACCTCCGCCTCGGCGACGGCGTGCGCCTGGACGCGGTGGTCTCTTCGCTACCGTCGATCCTCGACGCCGAGAAGGCCGGCTACCCGATCAAGCAACTAGGCGATCCGGTGTTTTACGAGCCGCTGGCGATTGCCATCGAACGCGGCGATCCCGAACTCTCCGCCAAGATCGGCGACGCCGTGAAAGCGATGAAGGAGGATGGCACGCTGAGCAAGCTCTCCGAAAAGTGGTACGGGCAGGATTATTCGAAGACCAACTAGCCCCTTTCAAAGGCGGCCTGCCCCCCGGCAGGCCGCCGAACAGCCGGTGCTCAAAGATGCTCTATCCCGATACCGTCGAAGCCGAAATCCTCGTCCACAAACCCTGGTTCGTGGCTACGATGTTCGGCGTCGTTCTGCTTCTCTTCATGGCTTTCAACATGTCGAGCACCAGCTTTGCCGAACTAATGCGCCCCGTGATCGGCGAGCCGTCGGTGAGTGGCTTCTACGGCCGCTTTGCCATTGCTTTCGCCATAGCGGTGATCTTCACCTTGAACGTCGTGCTGATCGGCTTCGCGCCGCTCAAGTTCCAGATCGGCATCGTCTGGCTCGAACTGCTGCTCCTGTTCATCGCCTTCTTCGAAACGTTCCATCTCAGCCTGCCCTTTATCAGGGAGAAGCTGCCGTTCCTGATTAGCCAGGGCGTTGTCACCACACTCTACGTCTCGGCCATTTCGATCGTTATCGCTTCCGTCATCGCCGTCGCCGGTGCGGTGGCCAAGCTTTCCAGCAATGGCTTCGCCTACGCCATCGCCAGCTTCTACACCTCCTTCTTCCGCGGCCTGCCGCTACTCATGCAGGTCTATCTGATCTATCTCGGGCTGCCGCAGCTCGGCTTTGTCATTGATGCGGTTCCGGCCGGCATCCTGGCGCTATCGCTCTGCTACGGCGCCTACATGACCGAAATCTTCCGCTCCGGCATACAGAGCATCGATCGCGGCCAGTGGGAGGCGTCGCGCTCCATGGGCTTCGGCTTCACGCTGACCATGCGTCGCATCATTCTGCCGCAGGCATTGCCGGTCATCATTCCGCCAACGGGCAACCAGTTCATCTCGATGCTGAAGGATTCCTCGCTGGTCTCGGTCATCGGCGTGTGGGAGCTGATGTTCCTGGCGCGCACCCTCGGACAGAAGACCTTCCAGCACATGGAGATGCTGATCTCGGCAGCCATGATCTACTGGATGCTGTCGATCTGCCTCGAACTGGTCCAATCGCGGATCGAACGGCATTACCACAGGAGCAAGGTGCGATGAGCGCTCCGGCCATCATTGAAGCCAAGTCCGTTTCCAAATGGTACGGCCAATTCCAGGCGCTGAAGAACATCAACCTGATCGTCCACAAGGGCGAGCGGATCGTGATCTGCGGGCCCTCGGGTTCCGGCAAATCAACGCTCATCCGCTGCTTCAATCGCCTGGAGGCGCATCAAGAGGGCGACATCGTCCTCAACGGCGTTGCCTTACATGGCAAGATGACCAACGTTGCCGCCGTGCGCTCCAACGTCGGCATGGTCTTCCAGCACTTCAACCTGTTTCCGCACATGACGGTGCTGATGAACTGCATGGCCGGCCCAATGTGGGTGAAGGGCGTATCGGAAAAGCAGGCGCGCAAGACCGCACTGAAGTTCCTTGAGCGGGTCCGCATTCCCGAGCAGGCGAACAAGTTCCCCATCCAGCTGTCCGGCGGACAGCAGCAGCGCGTGGCGATTGCCCGCAGCCTGTGCATGGAACCGGCTGTCATGCTGTTCGATGAGCCGACCTCCGCCCTCGATCCGGAAATGGTCTCCGAGGTGCTAGAGACGATGACGGGATTGGCTCGGGACGGCATGACCATGGTGTGTGTGACGCATGAGATGGGTTTTGCGCGTGCGGTTGCCGACCGGGTGATCTTCATGGACGCTGGGCAGATCGTCGAGGAGGGCACGCCCGACGGGTTTTTCGGCCACCCGCGCCATGATCGAACCAAGTTGTTCCTCAGCCAGATACTGAAGCATTAAACTTCCAGAAAAAAGCTGCGTGGATGCGCTGGACGAACGGCCCGTGCCTTTCCTCAACCAGCAGCGCGCGGGTGCCGCCGATCCTTGCGGATCGTGTCTGCCAGCGCGACGCTGACGTCGGACGCTTTGCTAGCCTCAATGCCAATCACCAAGCTGCTCAACAATATCGATGCGGTAGGCGCCGGATTTTGCGTACCCACAGTGTTGCCGATGCCTTGCAAGTCAGCCGGGGAACCATTGAAAATCCTGGCCGTTACGGTGGTCCTGGTCCGCGCGAGAGGGCACTTTGGAAACAGATGATGCATCACCGATCACTTCTGGCGTCGAGGGTCTCGATTACATCCTGAGAGGTGGTTATGCCAAATACCGGTCACACCTGATCGAGGGCAGGCCTGGATCCGGCAAGACGACGCTCGGGCTGCAGTTTCTGATCAACGGCGCACAGAACGGAGACAGGTGCCTTTACATCACACTTTCCGAGAGCAAGCGTGAACTTCTGTCGGTCGCCAATCGTCATGGGATGTCACTAGACGGCGTAGACATTCTGGAACTGGTACCCCCGGAGCTCAGCCTCGATCCGTCTCAACGCCAGACACTGGTGCACTCCTCCGACCTTGAACTGGGTGAAACGGTCCAATCCGCACTGGATGAAATAGGCCGTCTTAAGCCGGATCGTGTCGTTTTCGACTCCCTGTCGGAGATACGCCTCCTATCCCAGGGCTCCTTGCGCTACCGGCGGCAGGTGCTGGCGTTGAAGAGCTTCTTCCTTCTTAACGACGCAACGGTTCTGCTCCTTGACGACCTGACCGCCGAATTTGACGATTTGAACCTGCATTCTATCAGCCATGGGGTCATTCGCATGGAGCAGCTGTCACCCGTGTATGGGGGGGAACGCCGCCGCTTGCGGGTCATCAAGATGAGAGGTGTGGAAATTCGTGGCGGATACCATGACTTTGTCATCCGGCCAGGTGGGGTATCGGTCTTCCCCCGGCTCGTGGCCGGCGAACACGACGAAGGGAAGCAGGGCCCGCCAGCCATAAGTGGCACTTCCCTCGACAATCTATTGGGCGGCGGGCTGTCACGAGGCACCAGCACCTTGTTGATCGGGCCATCAGGTGTAGGCAAGTCTACGATTGCTTCAACATTCTGCCACGCCGCGCTTTTGCGCGGCGAGACGGTGCTGGTGCTTCTTTTCGATGAAACGAAGCGTATCTTCCTGGCGCGCGCAGCCGGGCTTGGATTGGACCTGGAACCGTTCATCAAGAGTGACATGCTTCTCCTGGAGAAAGTCGAGCCTGCTGAACTGTCACCCGGAGAGCTGTCGTCTCGGATCCAAGCCGCCGTGGACCATTCGAATGCGCGGCTTGTGGTGATCGACAGCCTAACCGGCTACTTGAATGCGATGTCCGAGGAACAGCATCTGGTGTTGCAAATGCACGAGATCCTTACCTACCTCAATCAAAAAGGCGTCGTCACAATCCTTCTGCTCGCCAACCACGGATTGCTCGGGCAAATGGTGGCGCCCGTGGACATGACATACCTCTGCGATTCGGTCATGTTGTTGCGCTTCTTTGAGAATGACGGGAGGTTGAGGCGCGCGATCTCAGTAGTGAAAAAGCGCGTCGGCGCCCATGAAGACACCATTCGCGAATTCAAGATCAGCCCCGCCGGCCTCGCCGTGGGGGAACCTCTTGAACAGTTCCGAGGCATCCTGACGGGGGTGCCCTCCTATCAGGGCAAGCAGGGCGATCTTCTCAAAGATAAATCATCGTGATGGCAACGGATCCCGGAGTGCTCATCCTCTCACCGACCGGCCGTGATGCAAAAATCGCGGCATCAATCCTCGCGTCGAAGGGCATTGTAACGCATATCTGCAGCACTCTTGCTGAGACGTTGCCGCTGCTGGATATGGCACAGTGCCTAGTCGTTGCAGAAGAAGCATTGCTCACTTCGGATCGCAATCCATTCGCCGCCTGGCTTGAAAGCCAGCCGGCCTGGTCTGATTTTCCGATCGTTCTGCTCACGATGCGTGGCGCTGAGTTCGACGAGCGGCTGAGATTTCTCGACCGCTATCTCATCGTTCTGGAGCGGCCGTTTCTGGCATCAAGTCTAGCCAACTCCGTGCGTTCCGCGCTGCGCGCCCGCACGCGGCAGCTCGAAGTCAAATCCTTGCTCGAGCACAAAGAGGAAGTGGCGCATCGTCAGAAGCTGTTGATCCGGGAGCTTCATCACCGCGTCAAGAATACTCTCGCTAATGTGAGAGCGATGATGGGGGCAACAGCCCGCTCAAGCAGCAATGTGGATGATTTCGTGCGCAATTTCTCGGCCAGGCTGGTATCTCTGGCTGACACCCATTCGATGCTGACAGATGATTATTGGCAGACCGCATTTCTGCACAAATTGCTGGAAACCGAGCTTCGGCATTACGACACGACGGACAGGTCACGCATTCTCTTGGAAGGGCCTGATGTCGCGCTTGTCGCGGATCTCGCAATACCCGTGGGCATGGCTTTCCATGAGCTGGCGTCGAATTCGTCGAAATTCGGAGCGTTGTCCTGGCCTCGGGGACGGCTTGAGGTACGCTGGTCGGTGGCGCAATTCAAAAATGCTCAAGTGGTTCATCTTGACTGGCGTGAACGCGATGGCCCTGAGGTGCACCCGCCCCAGCGAAGTGGTTTTGGCACAACCTTGCTAGAGAGGGTTGTCGCCGTGCAGTGCGACGCAAAGGTTGAGCTGCAATACCACCCCAAGGGGTTAAGATTTGCAATGGACTTGCCCCTTCGGGACACCAGGCTTGTCCCTGCCTACTAGTCTGCGCGGGCCGTTTCGGGGGCGCCCTATTGGCGGCAAAAAGCCTATCTGGCGAGCAATCGCGGGGACTTTGCATCTCCACACTATTAGAGCTGGGAGCGTAGCCTGCTGGCAAAGTAGTCGGTGACCTTTTCGCTCACCGGACGTGCTTGCCACTCTTCCAGCCTGACTTGCCTTGATCGTTTCAGGTCCTCGTTGAAGATGTCTATTTGCGTTCGCGCGAATTCCATGCCGTAGACGTTCAGACTGGCCTCATCGTTGAGGCGCAAGGAACGCTCATCCAGATTGGCCGAGCCAACGCTCACCCAGACATCGTCGACGATCAAAAGCTTGGGGTGGTACATTGTGGGTTGAAACTCAAAAATGCGCACACCGGCTTTGAGCAATTCGCCCCAGAAATAACGTGAACCCTTTCGCACTATGGGCACATCCGTCAGCCAATTGGGAACGATGACATCGACCGAGACGCCTCGCTTCCTTGCATCAAGAATCTGCTGCAGGGCTATGTCGTCGGGCACGAAGTAGGCCATGCCGATGCGCAGATGATCCTTGGCCGCGGCTATTGCTGCCAACATCATCAACTCCATGTTCTCCGAGCCGTTTGGCTGCGAAGAAAGTATCAACTGGGCATCGAGCCCACCAGCGGGCGCAACTGCAGGGTAGAACTTTCCGCCCTGCAATGTCTCGCCGGTCGTCTCAAGCCAGTTTTCCGCGAACGCCGCTTGGAATGCGGACACGGCGGGTCCTTCGATCCGGTAGTGCGTGTCGCGCCATTCATTTGAGTTGCGTGCGTTCCCGCGCCAATTATCGGCAATGCCGGCGCCGCCAGTGAATGCTATCCGGCCATCGACGATCAGCAGCTTGCGATGAGTTCGGTTGTTTACACGGTCCAACGTATACCAGCGTAAAGGCCGATAGCGTTCGAACTTCACACCGGCAGTGGTCATGATGTGGATCAAGTCCTCGTCGAAGGGAAGGCTGCCAACCCAGTCGACGTTCACACGGACTTCGACGCCTTCGCTGGCCTTCGCCGCCAATGCGATCGCGAACTCGTAGCCGATGGCTCCTGACCAATAAATATATGTCTCCATGTCGACGCTGGATCGAGCCGTCCCGATTGCTTGCAGCATAGACGGAAATATTTCGTCTCCGTTGATGAGAGTTTGGACCGCATTGGAATCGAACATCTGCCCTTGCGAATAGCTGCTCATCGTCTCGGAAAATTGGGGATCCGTAGCGTCGAACCGATGGGGGACGATTGATCGTAGAACGCGCGGCTCTGGAG
>NZ_RZOM01000286.1:0-6173 GCF_003999175.1 Mesorhizobium sp. M7A.F.Ca.ET.027.03.2.1
GTTGGCACCACGGCGCAGGCTGATATGCGCCACGTCTCCGACGCTGAATTGGGAACCCTCGGCCTGGCGCGGTGCATCGATGACAACAGGGGCGCCCTGCCCGAGTTCGGCATGCAGGCGCAGCGTGCGGCCGTGAAAGACGATGCTGTTGACGCGCGCCGGTGCGGTGCCGGGCGCAGCTTCGGTGGCCGCCAGCAGATCCTCCGGGCGCACGCCAATGGTGCGCATCTCGCCTTGCCCGGGTGACTGGCCCGTTTCAGCGATGGCCTCCAGCGGCAAGGTGCCAGCGGTGAAACGCAAGCGACCGCCATCGCGGCCGACAAACCGTGATTGCAGGAGATTCATGGTGCCGATGAAGCTCGCCACAAACTTCGTGGCGGGCCGGTCGTAAAGGGTGGCCGGCGGCGCGATCTGCTCGATGCGGCCCTTGTTCATGACGACGATGCGGTCGGAGATCGACAGCGCTTCGGTCTGGTCGTGGGTGACCATGACGAAGGTGGTGCCGAGCCGCGACTGCAGCCGCTTCAGTTCAACCTGCATCTGCTCGCGCAGATGCGCATCGAGCGCCGACAGCGGCTCGTCGAGCAGGAGCACGCGTGGTTCGCAGACGATGGCACGCGCCAGCGCGACACGCTGGCGCTGGCCGCCCGACAGTTCGGAGACGCGGGCGCCAAGCTTGTCGGCGAGACCGACCATGTCGAGGGCCTCGCCGGTGCGCTTTGCCTGTTCGGCTCCAGACAGTTTGCGCAGTGACAGACCGAAGCCGACATTTTCGGCGACATTCATGTGCGGGAACAGCGCATAATCCTGGAACACGGTGTTGACCGGCCGGTCGAAGGGCCGAAGGGCCGTGATATCGCGACCATCGAGCAACACCTTGCCGCTCGACGGGCTTTCGAAACCGGCGATGACGCGCAGGCTGGTGGTCTTGCCGCAACCCGACGGCCCGAGCAGCGTGACAAACTCGCCGCTGATAATGTCGAGATCGACGGCGTCGAGCCCGACGATGCCGCCAGGGAAAATCTTCGAGACCGCCTGCAGTCGCACGAGTGGATCAGGCGCCATCGCGAACCTCGGACGGCTTCGTGGTGTTGACCCAGAGGATCTGGCAACGCTCGGCGCCGGGATTGCGGAAGGCATGCAAAAGCGTGCTCTTGAACGCAAAGCTGTCGCCGGCCTTCAGCACGTAATTTGTCGAATCCACCACCAGTTCGACCTCGCCGGCCAGCACGAAGCCGAATTCATGGCCGGCATGGGCATAGGCTTCGGCCGTGCCGCCACTGGCTTCCACCGTCACCAACATGCCGGTCAGCGTCGCGCCCGGCGGCGACAGCAGCGCCTTGGCAATGCCTTCCGATTTCACCGGGATCTGCCGCCGCTTGTCGGCACGCACACAATAGAGATCGCTGACGGCATCGTTGCCGTCTGCGATCAGCGCAGACGGCTCTATGTCGAGAGCAGCGGCGAGCGGCCAGATCACCTTGACGCGCAGCGAGGACATGCCGCGCTCGATCTGGCTCAACGCACCGATCGACACCCCGGCTTTTGCAGCAAGATCGGCCAGCGACAGATTGCGCTCCAGCCGCAGCGCCCGCACGCGCCGGCCGACCCGCACATCGGCATCGTCCTTCGGCTTCTCAGCCGGTTCGTCCAGCATGTCCATCAATTCGTCCTCGTTTGCAGTCTATCCATCGGAGCGCGGCGAAGCGTCGATAAGCTCCCCCTTCTCCCCTTGTGGGAGAAGGTGTCGCCGCAGGCGACGGATGAGGGGTGCTCCAGCTTGGCGACGACGGCGATCCGCCACGCACCCCTCATCCGTCTCGGCGCTGCGCGCCGATCCACCTTCTCCCACAAGGGGAGAAGGCAGGCCTCAACTCACCCGCCTGCCTTGACCTTTTCGAACATCTTGGCGAGGTCGTCATTCTGTTTCATCGGCCCGGTGAAGATGGTGGTCTTCAGCAACACCTCGGGATCGGATGGCAGCTGCAATTTCTCCAATTCCGCCTTCGGCACGGTGGCGAAGGCGGAGCTCAGCGAGCTGCCGTAACCATAGGCCTGGATCAGGTATTTGCCGGAGTCGGCATCCAGCCGGCTGTTGATGAAGTCATAGGCAAGATCGACATTCTTGGCGTCCTTGAGCATGACGAAGCCGCAGGCCCAGGTCAGCATGCCCTCCTTCGGCTTCATGAACTCGACCGGCACGCCCTGCTTCTTCAGCGACGTGGCGGACGCGTTCCAGGTCATGGCGGCGACCAATTGGCCGCTGGCCAACGCCTGTTCGACGGAGGTCATGTCGGTGGTGTAGTTGGAGAGCAGCGGGCGCTGCTCGCGCAGCTTCTCGGCCACCTTGTCCATTTGCTCCGGCGTCATGTCGAACGGATTGACGCCGGCGAGCAGCGCGGCCACCACAGGCGTGTCATGCACCGCGTCGATCGTCGCCATGCGGCCGGCATACTGCTTGTCCCACAAAAGGTTCCAGCTCGCTTCCGGGTTCTTCACCAGATCGGTGCGGTAGAGGATCGAGGTGTTGCCCCAGTCCCATGGCACCATCCAGACCTTGCCGTCGCCGGCCTGCAGGTCGGGCAGGTTCTTGAACACCGGGAAGATCGAATCCCAGTTCTTGATGCGCTTGGTGTCGATCGGCTGCAGCAGGCCTTCCTTGTTCCAGCGCGCCACCTTGTCATAACAGGGATGCGCGATGTCGGGGCGGAAGCCGGCCTTGACCTTGGTGAAGGCGTCATCGTCGTCACCGAAGATGGAGGCCTCGACGCCATCGGGATGCGCGGCGAGGAAGCTCTTGTTGAAATCGGGCAGTTCGTAGCCCGACCAGGTGAAATATTGCAGCTTGTCGCCGGCGAAAGCGACGGTCGACGACAGCGCCAGCGCGAACGCCGTCAATCCAGCGCAAACAGTCTTTGCAGAGATCGATTTCAGGTCGAATGCCATTGCAGTTCTCCTCTCTTGGTTTGTTTTGGTTGTGATGGATCCGCGGGCTTTGGCGCCGTGGCGGACAAGCCGCGATGGCGCAGGATTTCAGCTGCTGCAGCGATGATGAAGGACACAGCCAGGATCGAAGTGCCCAGCGCCATCACCGTCGGCAGCGACTTTGGAAAACGCAGCTGGCTCCAGATGTAGAGCGGCAGCGTCGGCTCGGTGCCGGCGAGGAAGAAGACAACGATGAATTCGTCGAAGGAGATCAGGAAGGCCAGCATGAAGGCCGAAATGATGGCCGGCAGGCTGAGCGGCAGCATGACCCGCCGGAACGTCGTCCAGTCGGAGGCGCCGAGATCGAGCGCCGCCTCGCGAATGGTTTTCGGGATGGCGGCGAAGCGGCTGCGCATGATCACCACGGTCGTCGGCAGCGCGACCAATATGTGGCCGAGAACGATGGCAATGCGCGATGGCCCCAGACCAATGAGGTTGATGAGGATCAGCAGCGATATGCCGACAATGACGCCGGGGATCAGGATCGGGAGCCTTGCGATGGCGCTGATGGTGGCGGCCAGCGGCGAGCGGCCGTAGAGGTCCATGTAGGATACGGTGATGCCGCACAGCGTCGCGCCCGTGGCGGCAATGGCGCCGATGACGAGGCTGTTCAAGAGTGCACCGGTCAGCGCCGAATTGCCGAACAGTGTCGCGTACCATTGTAAGGTGAAGCCTTGCAGCGGAAACGCTGCCTGGATCGAGTTGTTGAAGGAAAACAGCGGGATCAGCAGCACCGGCAGATAGAGAAAGACCAGATAGGCGATGACGTAGACGCCGAGCCAGCGGCCGCCTCCCTGCGTGCGTGCAGCGCTCATGTGCGGCTGCCAAATCTGCGGTCGGCGAAACGCGCGACCAGCACCACGGCAAGGATGACCAGCATGACGGCGACGGAGAGTGCGGCGCCAAACGGCCAGTCATTGGCCTTGCCGAACTGCGCCTGGATCAGCGTGCCGATCATGGTGCTGGCCGGGCCGCCGACGAGCGCCGGCGTGACATAGTCACCGACCGTCGGCACGAAGACGACAAGGGCTGCCGCCAGCACGCCCGGCATCGAATTGGGCAGCACGACCCGGCGGAAGGAAGTGAAGGGCCGCGCGCCGAGATCGGAAGCGGCCTCGATCAGCGATTTCGGGATGGTGTCCAGCGCCACGTAGATCGGCAGGATGGCGAAAGGCGCATAGGCGTGCGCTAACGTGACGACGACGGCCGCCGGCGTGTTGAGAAAGGCCAATGTCGGTTCGGACCAGATACCGCTTTCGATCAGCGCCGAGTTCAAAACGCCATTATAGGCGAGCACGATCTTCCAGGCGAAGACGCGCAGGAGATAGCTGGTCCAGAATGGCAGCGTCACCAGAAACAGCAGCAGGCCGCGCCGCCGGCCGGCGTGGAAGGCGAGGTAGTAGGCGACGGGATAAGCGGTGACGACCGTCGCCAGCGTGACCAGAGCGGCAATGATCAGCGAGCGCAGCGTCACCGTCCAGTACAGCGGATCGGACACCACGGTGACAAAATTCGCCACGGTGAAGCCGGCGCCGAGCAGCGAACCGTCATTGCCGCGGAAGGCGAGAAAAAGCACGAGGCCGAGGGCAAACAGGATCAGCAGGAAGGTGACCAGCGCGCCCGGCAGCAGCATGGCGACCCGGAAGCCCTGAGAAGACCGGGCCTCTGGCGCTGATGTTGCAACTAGGGCCGACATCGACCTGCCTATCGGAAATTTGAAATTATCTTAGAGTTTTTCATATTCATGAAACTGTCAAGCGGAATCCCAAACGGAACCCCATTGACAGGAATTGCTTTGGTCAGCGCTCCAACGCATCGAGCAGCCGGTACCAGGCGATGGTCGCGGCGACGCCAACCTGGCGGAAGGCGTGAAACGGGATCGGTCGGATCGGCGAGACCGGGAAGGGCAATTGCCTGACATCGCCACTCTGGAGATAGCCGGCGATGCGCTCGCCAAGCGCGGTCATCAGGCCGACACCACGACCCTGGCAGCCGGCCACGGCCAGCAGGCCCTGCTCCGGCTCATGGATGTGCGGCAGATGGTCCGGCGTCATCGCCACGCGGCCGAACCAGCGCTTCTCGATGGCGACACCGGACAGCACGGGATAGAGCCGCCGCAGCGCCCGCTCGAGATGCGCCCAGTCGCCGGCGCTCGTCGGCAGCGCCATGCGACCCCGGCCGCCAAGCACCAGCCGGCCGTCGGCGCTCTTGCGGTAGTAGACGAGGATGCGCCTGGAGTCCGACACCGCCTGTCCTTCCGGCAGGATCGTGGCCGCCAGGTTGGGCGGCAACGGCGCTGTAGCGATCTGGAAAGAATGCAGCGGCACGATCGTCTGGGCGAGACCGGGGATCAGACCGTCCGTGTAGGCGTTCGTCGCCAGCACGACCGCCTTTGCCTGCAATTGCACCCCGTTTTCAGTTGAAACACGCCAAACGCCGTCGCTTTTGTCTAGCCGCACCACCTTCTGATGTCCGGCTATCCTCACTCCAGCCGCGGTCGCGACCCGAGCAAGTTCCCACGTGTAGGCGAGCGGATCGATCACACCGGCGCGGCGGTCGAGCCAGCCGCCGAGATAACCCTGTGCACCGGTCTTGGCCGCGATCTCCGCCGCATCGAGCAACCGGACGTCGGCACCACGCGCCCGCCATTGCCGATCACGGTTTACCGCCGCCTTCAGTGCGGCCTCGGTGTGCGCAGCCTGGATCCAGCCATTGCGAACGAACGGCACCGCCAGTTTCTCGTCGCGGATCAGCTCGAACACCGCATCGGCGGTCGACGCCGCGAAATTGACAAGCGCCTCGCCGTGCTCCGGGCCAAAATGCTCCAGCAGCCATTCCGGATCGTATTTCAGGCCGGGAATGACCTGACCGCCATTCAAGCCTGATGCGCCCTGGCCGATCTCGCCAGCGTCCAGCACCTGCACCGACAGGCCAAGCCGGGCGGCATGCAAGGCGGTCGACAAGCCCATGATGCCACCGCCAACGATGGCGAGATCGACACGTTCGCCATTGGGAAGCGATTGAAACGTGGAAGCTGTCTGTGGCTTGCGCCAGATCGGATCGGAGAATGCTGTCGCCAAAGGTCACCTGAATGCGCTGCGATTGGTGAAAATCCTAGTCAGAATTTCACAATTTTGAAAGAGCGCCTTGGCTTTCGTCTGTGGACTGCCGCCGAGACGATCGGAGAC
>NZ_RZOM01000287.1:0-6165 GCF_003999175.1 Mesorhizobium sp. M7A.F.Ca.ET.027.03.2.1
GAATAACTCTGTTTACTCAAAAGGATATCTGACATGGCCGAAATCAAGGACCGCGAGAACGCGCTCATCATGGAAACGACTAAGGGCACGGTCGTCATAGAACTTTTCCCCGACCTGGCGCCCGGCCATGTCGGCCGCATCAAGGAACTGGCCAGGGAAGGCGCCTATGACGGCGTGGTCTTCTGGCCATCGAGGGGCGGTGCCGGAGCGAACATGATGAAGAACTGCGAATTGGCCGAATTGGGGTCCTGCGAGCGGGCCATGCCGACCACGCCGCGCTTATAATGTTCGGTCTGTGAGAATTCGGCCGGCAGGTCGGGCAGGTCGGAACCGCCGGTGCCGGCGGCCTCGGCGCTGAAACCCTTTTTCATATTGCCGAACTTGACGTCGCCGGTCTGCGCCATGAAGCCGTCGATGACGCGGTGGAAGGCGACGTTGTCATAGGCGCCTTGGCGCACCAGCTTCTTGATCTGCTCGACATGCTTTGGCGCCAGATCGGGCCTCAGCGCAATGGTGACGTCGCCGTCCTTCAGCGTGATGATCATTGTGTTTTCCGGGTCGGCGGCGAAAGCCGAGACCGACACAGCCACAAGACCGGCGAGCACGACAAGGAACGAGGCTAGCTTTTTCAGCTGCATGGTTTTCTCCGAAAACTTACTTCTTGAACTTGGCTGTGAGCGCACCGGCAACCGCCGCCGGCACGAAGGGGCGAATGTCGCCGCCCATCGAGGCAATCTGGCGAACAAGTGTGGCGGTAATGGTGCGTACCGAAGGACTGGCGGGCAGAAAAACCGTCTGCAGTTGAGGCGCCATGGTCTCGTTCATGCCGGCCATCTGCATCTCATAGTCGAGGTCGGTGCCGTCGCGCAGGCCGCGGATCATGATCGAGGCGCCCTGCTTCCTGGCGGCGTCGATGACCAGCCCGTCGAAGGCGACGACCTTGATGCGGGCACCGTCGCTGCCGAATTCCGTCTTCGTCGCCGTCTCGATCAGCTTCACCCGCTCCTCGAACGAAAACAGCGGTTGCTTGCCCGGATGGATGCCGATCGCCGCATAAACGATATCCGCCACGGCCAGCGAGGCCTTCAGCACATCGAGATGGCCGTTGGTCAGCGGGTCGAAGGAGCCGGCATAGAGGGCAATGCGTTCAGTCATGGCAGGTGCTTCTAATGCATGATCCCAAAAAGTGGAAACCGGTTTTTGGAAAAGATCATGCTCAAATGAAAGCTAGAGCCCGTTCCGTCTTCCGTCCATCAAGATGGGACAGGCTCTAGCGAGCCTCTCTCGCAAAGGCAAATCCGATCGGCGCGCCGGCCGTGAACCTTTTCCGGCACATGAACCACAGATGAACACGCTGATCACGAAGCCTTCACGCAGCGTTCACTAGGTTGCACCTTAATAAGATGAAACCAAAATCCCATCTATCCGTTGTTAGGCGCAGGAGAACACGCACATGCTGATCTACATGCTCGCCACCGCAATGACCGTCGCCATGCTGATCGCCACCGTATTTGGGCTGCATCAGGAGGCGCAACGCATCCGCGTCAAGGCAAACACCAAGCGCTTCGAAGGCTTCGGCCCGCGCAAGCCATATCGTCACTACTGATAAAGCCTGAACTTGCTGCCGCGCCGGCCACCTGGCCGGCGTTGCTATGTCAAAACCCGGGTGCCGGACTTAGTCCGCACCCTCCGGACCGGCGTCAGGCGCCGGAGCGGCATCAGCACCGCCCTCGACCGTCTCATCGCTTTCTTCGTCCGCTTGCGGTTCCGAGATCCGCTCGACCGAAACCACCTTTTCGCCTTCAGCCGTGTTGAAGATGGTCACGCCCTTGGTGGCGCGGCTGGCGAAACGGATGCCGTTGACCGGAACCCGGATGACGGTGCCGCCGTCCGACACCAGCATGATCTGGTCGTCATTGCCGACCGGGAACGTCGCCACCAGCCTGCCAATCTCGGCTGCCTTCGACACATCGGTGGCGCGGATGCCTTTGCCGCCGCGTCCGGTCAGCCGGAAATCATAGGACGACGAACGCTTGCCGTAGCCGAACTCGGTGACCGTCAGCACGTACTGTTCGTGCGCCTTGAGCTCTTCGTATCGGTTGTCGGAAAGCTCCGTCTCCTCGCCGATCTCCTCATTGGTCAGCGCGATCTCTTCCTCTTCGCCGGTCGTTTCCGTGGCAAGCCGCCGCTCCGCCGCCGCGCGCTTCAGGTAAGCGGCGCGTTCCGCTGGCGAAGCATCGACATGCTCTATCACCGACATCGAGATGATGCGGTCGGTCTCGGCCATGGTTATGCCGCGCACACCGACCGAATTGCGGCTCTGGAAGACGCGCACGTCGCCGACGGAGAAGCGTATGCACTGGCCGGAACTGGCGGTCAGCAGCACGTCGTCCTTGTCGGTGCAGGTCTCGACGCCGAGGATCTCGTCGCCTTCTTCCTCCAGCTTCATGGCGATCTTGCCGTTGCGGTTGACCTGGACGAAGTCGGATAGATCGTTGCGGCGCACGGTGCCGCGCGTGGTGGCGAACATCACGTAAAGTTCGCCCCAGCTGGCCTCGTCCTCCGGCAGCGGCATGATGGTGGTGATGCGCTCGCCCTGCTCCAGCGGCAGCATGTTGATCAGCGCCTTGCCGCGTGACTGCGGATTGCCGATCGGCAGCCGCCAGACCTTTTCCTTGTAGACGATGCCGCGCGAGGAGAAGAACAGCACCGGCGTATGGGTGTTGGCCACGAACAGCCGGGTGACGAAATCCTCTTCCTTGGTCGACATGCCGGAGCGGCCCTTGCCGCCGCGACGCTGCGCCCGGTAGAGCGACAGCGGCACGCGCTTGATGTAGCCGGAATGGCTCACCGTCACGACCATGTCCTCGCGCTGGATCAGGTCCTCGTCTTCCATGTCCGAACCGCCGTCGGTGAGTTCGGTGCGGCGCGGCGTGCCGAACTCGTCGCGCACGGCAGCAAGCTCGTCCTTGACGATCTGCTGGACGCGCGCGCGGGACGACAAAATGTCCAGGTAATCGATGATTTCGGCGCCGATCGTGTTCAACTCGTCGGCGATCTCGTCGCGGCCGAGCGCGGTCAGGCGCTGCAGGCGCAGTTCGAGGATGGCGCGCGCCTGTTCCTCTGACAGATTGTAGGTGCCGTCTTCGTTGATCCGGTGACGCGGGTCATCGATCAGGAGGATCAGCGATTCCACGTCGCCAGAGGGCCAGCGCCGCTCCATCAACTGCTCACGCGCCGTCTGCGGATCCGGCGCTGTGCGGATCAGCTTGATGATCTCGTCGATGTTGGCGACTGCGATGGCGAGACCGACCAGCACATGGGCGCGGTCGCGCGCCTTGCGCAGCAGGAATTTCGTCCGCCTTGTGATCACCTCCTCACGGAAGGCGACGAACGCCTTCAGCATATCGGTCAGGTTCATCACTTCCGGCTTGCCGCCGTTCAGTGCCACCATATTGGCGCCGAAGGAGGTCTGCAGCGGCGTGAAGCGGTAGAGCTGGTTGAGGATGACGTCGGCAACGGCGTCGCGCTTCAACTCGATGACGACGCGGTAGCCTTGGCGGTCGCTCTCGTCGCGGATATCGGAAATGCCCTCGATGCGCTTGTCGCGCACCAGTTCAGCCATCTTCTCGATCATCGACGACTTGTTCACCTGGTAGGGAACCTCGGTGATGATGATCGACTCGCGGTCGTTGCCGCGCTGTTCGATGTTGACCTTGCCGCGCATGACGATGGAGCCACGGCCGGTCGAATAGGCGTTGTAGATGCCCGAACGGCCAAGCACGATGCCGCCGGTGGGGAAATCCGGTCCCGGAATGATCTCCATCAACGCCGGCAGGTCGATCGCCGGATTGTCGATGAGGGCGATGGCGCCGTTGCAGATTTCGCTGAGATTGTGCGGCGGGATGTTGGTCGCCATGCCGACGGCGATGCCGCCCGAGCCGTTGACCAGAAGGTTGGGAAACCGGGCCGGCAGAACCTTCGGTTCGCTGCCCGACGCATCGTACGTGTCCTGGAAATCGACGGTGTCCTTGTCGATGTCTTCCAAAAGCTCGTGCGCGACCTTGGTCAGCCGTGCTTCCGTGTAGCGCATCGCCGCAGGCGGATCGCCGTCGATGGAGCCGAAATTGCCCTGCCCGTCGATCAACGGAACGCGCAGCGACCAGTCCTGTGCCATGCGCACCAAGGCGTCATAGATGGAGGCGTCGCCATGCGGATGGTATTTACCCATCACGTCGGCGACAGGACGCGCCGACTTCACATATTTGCGGTTCCAGTGGTAGCCGCTCTCATGGGCGGCGAAGAGAATGCGGCGATGCACCGGCTTCAGGCCGTCGCGCACGTCCGGCAGCGCACGGCTGACGATCACGCTCATGGCGTAATCGAGATAGGAGCGCTGCATCTCCTCGACGATGGATATCGGCTCGATGCCGGTGGGGCCGCCGTCGGCGCCGCGCGGTGTCTTCTGGTCGGTCAAATCGTATCACAATCTAATCAGGAATCACTTGGTGCTTATATAGGAAGCAAGCCCGAAACTCCAACCTTTACGGCACTTTTCCAGTGTCATTTTCGGTGGTAATTTCAAATGGATACCGCTGATTGCGACGATATGGCCAAGGCAGTTTTCGCCGCCCTGACGCAAAAGCCTGCGTGTCTGCCTTTGCGGGCACGGGGCCGATTGACGAAGCAGAAACGGCCTATGCGCCACGGTGGGTGCGATAGTTGCGCGGCGTCTCCCCCATGATCCGCCGAAAACGACGATTGAAAGTCGACAGATCGTTGAAGCCGGCCTCGAAGGCGATAGCCGAGACCGCATCGTTGGACATGCGCAGCCGCACCGCAGCCCTGTGCAGCCGGGTCTTGAGCAGGAATTGGTAGGGCGTCATGCCCGCGACCTGTCGGAAGATGCGCAGGAAATGATACGGGCTGGTCGCCGTCTCATCGGCAAGTGCTGAAAGCGAGACCGGCCCGTCGGCGTCCAGTTCGATCCGCCGCACTGCCTCGGCCACCCGTTTCTGATCGCGGCGGCTGGGCGCGCGCCCGACATGCGTAGCGCCAGAGGCAGTAGCCACGGCAGCACCGGCCAAGCGCAGGGAAAGTTCCTCGAAGGCGTCGATGTAGGCCATCTCGCGCGCGGTCTCCGCCTCGGCTAGGAGTGGCGCCAGGACCGGCAAAGGCGGCATGCGCGCCGCCTCGAAAGCCAGCTTCCTGGCGCCCGGCACGCCAGCTGCGATCCGTTCCATGTAGGCCGGCTCGAAATGGAACGAGAGGCAACGGTCGCCGCTGCCATGCTCGTGCCCGCATTCGTAACATGTGCCGGGATTGCCGAGCAGGAGCGCGCCGGGCGCCAGCATCGCCGTGCCTTGTTGGGCGCGGTAGCGAAACGTGCCGCTGGTGACCGCAGCGACGCAGAAATCCTGATGCGCTTCCTCGAACGGCCGGTCGCTGGCGCTGGCCGTGCAGATCACATCCGTCACATGCCAGCCGGGTCCGGATGCGAGCATATGTGTGGTCGCTGTCATGGCCGGAATATAGCAATTTTTCCCAAGCCCAGAACCCCATCACCGCCTACTCCCTCCCAGTCTCCTGACAAGAAGAGGCCACACCATGTTCGATCAATCCTCGTTTGCCGAAGCCCTGCATAGCTCCGGACCGATCGAAGGGCTTGCCGAAAAACTGAGCCTTTACGGCCGCTTCATCGGCGCCTGGACTTTCGACGCCTCGCGCCACATCGAGGACGGTACGGTACTGACCGGGCGTGGCGAGGTGCATTTCGGCTGGGTGCTGGAAGGCCGGGCGATCCAGGACGTGTGGATCCTGCCCGCGCGGGACGCTGGTCCATCGCCATCCTTGGGCACATGGACTTTTTACGGCACGACGCTGCGCGTCTATGATCCCGGCGCGGATGCCTGGCACATCTTCTGGAGCGACCCGCGCAACCAGTATTTCAGCCGCCAGCTCGGCCGCGCCGAGGGTGACACTATCGTGCAAGTGGGCGCCGACGGCACCGGCAGCTCGGTACGCTGGAGCTTTTCACGCATCACCGAAAACTCCTTCCGATGGCTGGGCGAGCGCTCGCACGACAATGGCGCGACATGGCGGCTGGAGGTCGAATTCCTGGCGCGCCGAGTGGTTTGATCACCGAGGATTGCAGCAGCCCAGAAT
>NZ_RZOM01000288.1:0-6158 GCF_003999175.1 Mesorhizobium sp. M7A.F.Ca.ET.027.03.2.1
TGCGCAGATTCATCTGAAAACTGACCTTCCTTGCTCAGGCTTCAAACTGGCCCGAGTTTATACTCGTGATCCGTGCGCACAAGCTTTGCGGCGTCACTTGCGCCGATTTTAAATCCAAACTTTCCGGTTGATCACAAGCCGCCCTTTGACCGTCCCGAGGCCAACGTCGTGACGGACCATCCGCATGCGGGCATCTGACCCGTCTCATGCGGGCGGGCTTCTAGCCACTTCACCGCGGCTTGTCAATGAAGTGCTGGCCTGTGGAAAGTCGACCCGCCTCAGCGCCCGGCGCTGGCCATCGCCCGTTTCTCGCGTCGGCGCTGCACCGAGGAGGGGATATTCATGCCTTCCCGGTACTTGGCGACCGTACGTCTTGCAATGTCGACGCCACTTTCGCGCAACATGTCGACGATCGCGTCGTCGGAAAGCACGTCGACGGGTTTTTCCTCGTCGATCAACTGCTTGATGCGGTCACGCACGGCTTCCGAGGAATGCGCATCGCCGCCGCCCGACGCGGCGATCGAGGCGGTGAAGAAGTAGCGAAGCTCGAACACGCCGCGCGGCGTCAGCATATATTTGTTGGCTGTGACCCGGCTGACCGTCGATTCGTGCATGCCGATGGCGTCGGCCACCGTGCGCAGATTGAGCGGCTTCAGCTGCCGCACGCCATGGACGAGGAAGGCATCCTGCTGGCGAACGATTTCCGAGGCGACCTTGAGGATGGTCTTTGCCCGCTGGTCGAGGCTGCGCGTCAGCCAGTTTGCATTCTGCAGGCATTCGGCCAGAAAATCCTTTTCCGCCTGGTTCTTGGCCTGCGGTGAGACCTGGGCGAAATAGATATGGTCGACCAAAACCCGCGGCAGCGTTTCGGCATTGAGTTCGACCGTCCAGCTGCCGTCATTGGCCGCGCGCACCTCGACATCGGCGACGATCGCGTCGCTGGCGCCGCCCGAAAACGCCATGCCCGGCCGGGGATCGAGCGCCCGGATCTCCGCCAGCATGTCGAGCAGATCCTCCTCGTCGACACCGCATATCCGTTTCAATGCATGAAAGTCACGTCGTGCCAGGAGTTCGAGATTGGCGACCAGCGCCTTCATCGCCGGATCGAGCCGGTTGCGCACCGCAAGTTGCAGCGACAGGCATTCGGCCAGGTCGCGGGCAAATAGACCGGCCGGCTCGAAGGTCTGACACACCGCCAGCACCTTCGCCACGGCAGCGGCATCCGCACCGAGACGAGCGGCGATCTCGGCCAGGTCGGCACGCAGATAGCCGGTCTCGTCAAGGCCGTCGGCGAGTTCGGCGGCGATCAGCCGTGCAGCCGGGTCAGTGAAGGCTAGCGCCACCTGTTCACCGACATGGTCGCGCAGCGTGATCGCAGCAGTCGCCATATCGCCGGCGTCAAACCACTCGGATGAGGAACCCGCGCCATTGCCCGAAGCCGATTTCCATTGTGCCGTCAGGTCGGGACCGAGCCGCTCGCTGGTGCCCGGGTCGTCGGGAAACAGGTTTTCCAGCGACGTGTCGAGCTTGTCCGAGATCGCCTCGGCGCTCCACTGCGTCTCGTTTTCGAACCAGTCGCCTTCGGTGGCGGCTTGCGGCTCCGCCTCGATCTTCTGCGCCTGGTCGCTGGCGGCATCGTCCTGCGGCTCGGCGCGCTCCAGCAGCGGATTGCGCTCGATTTCCTCATCGATGAAATGCTCAAGCTCGACATGGGTGAACTGCAGCAGCCGAATCGACTGCATCAGCTGCGGCGTCATCACCAGCGACTGCGATTGTCGTAGCTGTAGTTTGGCCGCCAACGCCATGGTTCGGTTTCAAACGCCTCGTTTACGCATCCGGACTTCCGGGCAAAAATTTTTGCAGCCGGCCATAGAAACTGGCCCGGCTTTTGCTTGTCAAGGCAATTGGTAGCAAAGCTCGCTTACCGGAGCGTTATCTCGGAGTAAAATCGAGGAAAAAGAGCCCGGCGAACCGCAAAAATCGTGTCAGGAAACAAATTTCACGCTCAGAGCGTAAAACCCTCGCCGAGGTAAAGTCGCCGCACATCCGGGTTTGCCACCACTTCGTCGGCCCTTCCATGGGTCAGCACCTGGCCGGCATGGATGATGTAGGCGCGGTCGATGAGGCCGAGCGTTTCGCGCACATTGTGATCGGTGATGAGGACGCCGATCCCGCGCGCCGTCAGGTGGCGCACCAGTTGCTGGATATCGGCGACGGCGATCGGATCGATGCCGGCGAAAGGCTCGTCGAGCAGCATGTAGGCCGGACGTGTCGCCAGCGCCCGCGCGATTTCCAGGCGTCGCCGCTCGCCGCCCGAAAGCGACATGGATGGCGCCTTGCGCAGATGGCTGATGTGGAATTCCTCGAGCAGTTCGTCGAGATTGCGCTCGCGCACCTTGCGGTCCTTTTCGACCACTTCCAGCACCGCGCGGATATTCTGCTCGACATTGAGGCCGCGGAAGATCGACGCTTCCTGCGGCAGATAGCCAATGCCGAGGCGTGCGCGACGGTACATCGGCATCGACGTGACGTCGAAGCCGTCGATCTCGATCGTGCCTTCATCCACCGGCACGAGGCCGGTAACCATGTAGAAACAGGTCGTCTTGCCGGCGCCGTTGGGGCCGAGCAGCCCAACGGCCTCGCCAGCGCGCACGCCGATGGTGACGCCGCTGACGACCTTGCGGCCCTTGTAGCTCTTGGTCAGCCCCTTGGCGATCAGGGTTCCCTTGAACTTTCCCGCATCTACGGTCACCGTGGCCGGCGCCGAAAGCTTGCCGGCGGCCCGTCCCGGAAGACGCGCCGTCAGCGACGACAGGCTGGCCATCAGGGGTTCGTCGCTCCCGATTTCGGCGGCGGCGTGATCGACATCTGGACGCGTTGCCCAGCGCATGGATCCACCTGAGCCAGCCCGCTTTTCATCTGCACGGTAAGCTTGCAGCCCACCAGAATGTTGTCGTTTTGCGACAGAACGACCTTTTTGCCCGAAAGCACCAGCACCTGGCTCTTCATATCGAAGCTGCCTTGATCGCCTGTCGCGACCTGCGCATCCGACTTGATGTAAACCTTGTCGGAGATCTCCAGGTGATCGATGTTGGCCGAGCCCGTCATCGCCGCACCCGCGGCCTCCGTGCCCTTGGCAGCGGCGTTGGGGTCCTTGACGTAGTAGACCGTCATCTTGCCGGCCTTCATCAATGTCGGCCCCTGGACGACACTGACATTGCCCGTGAAGATGGCGACACTGTCGGCCTGGCGGACTTCCAGCTTGTCGCTCTCGATCTGGATCGGCTTGTCGCCGGACAGTTTGAGGCCTGATTGACTGGTCGTCTGCGCCCATGACGGCACGAGTCCGAGCAGCAGCAACGCTGAAGTTGCAGCCGCGAGCCGCGTCAAACTACTGAGCCGCATTGGTTTCTCCGCTGTTTCCCTGTGCCGCCTTCAAGGCGGTGGAATCGATGTTGACGCGCACCTTGTTCTCGAAAACCAGAACCTTGCCATTGTCCTGGACCGACATCGTATCCGCCGTGATCCGCGACCCGCCACGGCTGACATCGACGGGATCTCCCGTCTTCATAGTGCCTTTGCCCATGTCGAGGAAGACCGATTTGAACTTGGCCTGCATGCCGTCGGTCGTGGTGATCGTCACGTCGCTGGTCAGGTTCATCGTATTGCCGTCGCGATCGTAGGTGCCGTGCGAGGCCTTGACCGCCGCCACATTGTCGGGCGCGATCGGCACCTTGGCGTCGATGCCTTCCAGCTCGATGATACCTTGCGTGCTGACATCCTGAATGGCACGCAGCGCCGTCATCGAATAAGGCTGCTTCTGCTTGGTGAAACCGTTGAGCTTGGGATTGGCCATCACCAGCTTGCCGTTGGAAAAGGCAGTGCCTTCCGCCTGAACCTTCACGGCGACGGGTGCGGCGAGATAGGAATAGACCGGGAAAGCGACCGCTATCAGTGCCGCGGCCACCGGCACGGCAAATTTGAGAACGCGCACGCGGCGCGAATGACGCTGTGCACGGTCGAAAGCGTCGCCGCGCGTCCGGCCGTCCGCCGGGGGAGCCAACACCGCCTCGGCGTTGGTCGGTTCAATCGGTCGCGCTAACATTCACTGCTTTCTTTAACCCTGCCCACCCTTGAGCACCGCCTATAGGTGGGACGCCGGCGCTTTCAAGCAAGCACAAGCGCACGAAAACTGCAAAAATGTGACAGCCGCCTTTGTACAGACGAAAACGAGGTCCGCACAACTGCGTGTTCTCCATAGCAGAAACAGACACGCGGCGTAAAATTTATCCGCCGTCGGTCTCGTCGCCGACCTGGGGCGATTGCACAAACATGTGAGCAGACCAATACTTGTAGAGCGCCCAGCCCGGGCCGGTCGACTGTCGACGGAGATGGCCACCTCACGTCCAGGTGCTGACTTGTCTCGCCATACGCAAAAGAGAACTGCTTCCAGATGGGCGGATCATGGTCTAAAAGCGTCTCCTCCCGCCGACTGAAAGGCTGACCATGGCACTGAGAGCCGACGACCTGATCGACCGCCGCCGTTTGCGGCGCAAGCTGACATTCTGGCGCGTCGTCGCCATAGGCATCGTAGCCCTTGGGGTGATTGCGCTTTCAACCTGGTTCTATGGCGACGATTTCGGTGGCTCGACGGTCGACCATATTGCCAAGGTCAAGATCGAAGGCACGATCACCGAGGACGAGGAACTGATCAAGCGGCTGGAAACCATCCGTCTTTCATCGAAGGTGAAAGGCGTGATCCTGTCGATCGATTCGCCTGGCGGCACCACCGTCGGTGGTGAGTCGATCTATGAAGAAGTGCGCAAGCTGGCCGCCGACAAGCCGGTGGTGGCGGAAGTCGGCACGCTCGCCGCATCGGCAGGCTATATGATCGCCAGTGCCGCCGATCACATCGTTGCCCGCAAGACCTCGATCGTCGGCTCGATCGGCGTGCTGATCCAGTATCCCGACGTCAGCGGCCTGATGGACAAACTCGGCGTCAAGCTGGAGGAGGTGAAATCCTCGCCGCTGAAAGCCGCGCCCTCTCCTTTCAAGCCGACCAATGACGACGAGCGCGCCATGGTCCGCAAACTCATCCTCGACAGTTATAACTGGTTCGTCGACATCGTCGCTGAACGCCGCAAGATGACCCGCGAACAAGCGCTAGCGCTTGCCGACGGCTCGATATTCACCGGGCGCCAAGGCGTTGCCAACGGGCTGATCGACGCCGTCGGCGGCGAGGCGGTAGCGGTCGACTGGCTGGCGACCAAGGGCGTCGATGCCAAGCTCAAGGTCGTCGAGTGGAAGGATACCGAACAGCGCGGCGGCTTCCTGTTCTCGAAAGCGATGGCGCAAACCATCGGCAGTGCGCTCGGCCTGCCCGCCTACAGCGGCGACGTCATCCATGAACTCGGAGCCGACCGCTTGTTTCTTGACGGTCTCGTTTCCGTCTGGCACCCTTGAGACGCCGTTTGGGGCAAGTGAAAAAAGCAAATAAAATCATCCTCATAATTTTGACCGCACTGCTTTCACGGGGACCCGTCTCATGATCAAGTCCGAACTTGTGCAGATTATTGCCACGCGCAATCCGCATCTTTTCCTGCGCGACGTCGAAAACATCGTCGGCGCCATCTTCGATGAAATCACCGACGCCCTTGCCGAAGGCAACCGGGTCGAGTTGCGTGGCTTCGGCGCTTTTTCGGTGAAGAATCGTCCCGCCCGCACCGGCCGCAATCCGCGCACCGGCGAATCCGTCGAGGTCGAGGAGAAGTGGGTGCCGTTCTTCAAGACCGGCAAGGAACTGCGTGAAAGGCTGAACGGCGGCAAGTAGGCGCGACGTCAGCGCCTGACGGCCTTTCGGACAGGCCAGCTTCCGACGGAAAACATCATGTTCAATCGCTTCATGCTCATCGCGATCTTCGTGCCCCTGGCGATCATCCTGATCGCACTCGCCGTTGCCAACCGCGAACTGGTCGCCTTCACGCTCGATCCGTTCAACCCCGGCAATCCGAAGCTGACCCTGACTTTGCCGCTGTTCATCTTCCTGTTCCTGGCACTCGCCATCGGCATGATCGTCGGCAGCCTGGCAACCTGGGTCAAGCAGGGCCGCTATCGCAAGCTGGCGCGCCAGCGCGGCGTCGAGGCCGAGAACCTGCGGC
>NZ_RZOM01000289.1:0-6152 GCF_003999175.1 Mesorhizobium sp. M7A.F.Ca.ET.027.03.2.1
CACATTGACCCGCCATGACGCGTCCATGCCGCCGACCTCGACCTCGGTCAGCGTTCCGCCGACCTGGATGCCGGCGTGATTGTGCAGGATGTCGATGCGACCGTGCCTCTCGATCGTGCCGGCAATGAGCTTTTCCAGCGCCCCATCGTCCGCGACGTCAGTGGCGATCGCCTCGGCCTGCCCGCCCACTGCCCTTATGTCCGAAGCCGTTGCTTCGCCGGCGGCCTGATCCCTGTCGGCGATGACGACCACCGCGCCTTCCCTGCCCATGATCATGGCGCCGGCGCGCCCGATGCCGGAGCCGGCGCCGGTCACCACGGCGATGCGGTCTTTGAGGATCATGATGCGACTTTCAGTTCGACGGCTTGCGCTGGCGCAATTGCCATTGGGCAAGCACCACAAGCAGCACGGAAGCGACGAGCACGATCGTCGCGATGGCGTTGATCTCCGGCGTCACGCCGCGCCGGATCGACGCGAAGACATAGATCGGCAGCGTCGTCTGCGCCCCGGCGACGAAGAAGGCCACAATGAAATCGTCGAAGGAGAAGGTGAAGGCGAGCAGGAAACCGGCAACGACGGCCGGCATGATCTGCGGCAGCACGATCGAGCGGAACGTCGTCAATGGCGTGGCGTAGAGATCGCTCGACGCCTCGACCAGATTGCGGTCGAGGCTGCCGAGACGCGTGCCGACGATCATCGTCACCAGCGCCATGGAGAACAGGCCGTGCGCCGCGATGATCGAGCCGTAGCCGAGCGCCAGGCGCGGCGGCTGGTCGTCGGGCCAGATCGAGGCGAGGAACGGATTGACGACCGTGAACAGCTGGACGAGCGCGACCAGTGTCGAAATGCCGATGACGACGCCCGGAACGACGATCGCGGCGCCCAGAAGCGCATCGAAGACCGCGCGTGTTCTGATGCCGACGCGCGCCAGGCCGAGTGCTGCCGCCGTGCCGCACAACGCCGCCAGCAAGGCGCTGGTGGTGGCGATGAACAGGCTGTTCTTCAGCGCTTCGACCAGGAACGGGTTCGCCAGCGCCTTGCCGTACCATTGCACCGAAAAGCCGGTGAACTCGCTGGCATGGTGGCCGGCGTTGAAGGAGAACAGAACGACCAGCGCGATCGGCAGATAGAGGAAGGCAAAGACGGCAACAACGAAGGCGCGCATCAGATCAGGTCCACCCGGCGTGCGCCCGAAACCCGGGTCGAGATGCGGTTGGCGGCAATCAGCACCACCACCGAGACCAGCACCAGCGTGATCGCGATGGCCGATCCGAACGGCCAGTTTCGCGACTGCAGGAACAGGTCGACCAGCGCATTGCCGATAAAGAACACCTTGCCGCCGCCAAGCAGCGTCGGGATCAGATATTCGCCCAGCAGCAGGATCATGACCAGCGAGAAGCCGGTCATCACGCCCGGCAGCGACAGTTTCAGGGTCACGCCGAGGAAGGTCGAGAGCGGCGTCGCGCCGAGATCGGCGGAGGCTTCCAGCAGCCGGCGGTCGAGCCGCTCAAGGCTGACATAGATCGGCAGGATCATCAGCGGCAGGTAGCCATAGACGATGCCGAGCAGCACCGCGCCCGGCGTGTTGATCAGCCTGATATCCTCGAAACCGATATAGGACAGCAGAGCCGGGATGCCGCGCCCGCCCAGGATATACATCCAGGCATAGGTCCGCATCAAAAGGCTGGTCCAGAACGGGATGACGACGAGCGCCAGCAGGATCAGCCGCCAGCGCTGCGGCGCCTTCAAGGCGAGGTAATAGGCAACGGGATAGGCGACGAGCAGGCAGGCGAGCGCGCCCACCGGCGCCAGCACCATCGTGTTCCAGAAAGCGGTCGCCCGCGCCGGAAGGTTGGCGTACTGCGCGAACGTGAAAGCCGCTTGATAGCCGCCTTCCGGCGCCCGTTCGCCGACGCTGAACACCGCGATGGCAATGAATGGAAGCACCAGAAACACCACCAGCCACGCGGTCGCCGGACCGAGCAGCAAAGCGGTCGTGAGGTTGTGACGAAATCTATTGCCGCGCATTGAAAACCGCCCCGATACCGGCGGACATATGCCCGCCGGTCAATTGTCCGCGCCAGACCGGCCCTTAGGCCGACTTGAAGCGCGCCATCAATTCGGCGCGGCCCGGATCGGTCAGCGTTGCCGCCGCGCCGAATTCCAGCGGCGTCAACAGGTCGGCCGCCGGATAGAGGATCGGATTGTCGAGCACTTCCTTGGGCAGCAGCTTGTTGACCCGCGCATCGGTCGACGGCGCACCATTGGCCAAATGCTCCTTCACCGCCACCTGCGGATTCATCAGGTAGTTGAGCAGGGCGTACCCGGCCGGCTTGTTCGGCGCATCTTTCGGAATGGCGTAGAAATCGGTCCAGATCTCGCCGCCTTCCTTGCCCAGCACATAGGCGATCTCGGGAATGTCGCGATGCAGCTGAGCGCCATCATTTGTCCAGCACATCGTCATCCAGGCGTCGCCGGCACGCATGCCCGGCTGGTAGTCGGAGGAGACCGCGAACAGATGCGGCTTGACCTTGAGCAGCAGTTCCTCCGCCTTGGCGAGCTCGTCTTGCTTCAACGAGTTGAACGAATAGCCGTAATATTTCAGCGCATTGCCGATCGTGGTCAGCTGGTAGTCGTGCACCATGGTGCGGCTGTCGCCTTCGGCCATGGCGGTATCCCAGAACTCCTTCCAGGTGGTCATCGGCTTGGTCAGCTTCTTGGTGTTGACGGCAAAGCCGGTGGTGCCCCAGTTCTTCGGCACCGCATAGGTCACCGCATCGATCGTGCCTTCCCCAGTGAAGCGGGGATCTTGCTGCGAGCCGTCGAAATTCGGCAGCTTCGCCATCTCCAGCGGCTCGATGATGCCGAGTTTCTTGTAAGTCGAGATCGTGTAGTTGGTCGGCACGAACAGGCTCCAGCCCGAGGCGCCGGCCTGCAATTTGGCCAGCATCTCCTCATTGGAGCCGAAGACATTGACCTCGACGGCGACGCCGGTGTCCTTCTTGAAGTTCTCGAAGGTCGCCGGATCATGATAGTTCGGCCAGGTGGCGATCGACATGCGGTCGCCAAGGCTTTCGGCGGCAAAGGCCGGTGTCGGCATGATGCCGATCTCGCGCGCCATTACCGCCGTGGCAATGCCAAGGCCGGTGAGGCCGAGGAAGTCGCGTCGGCCGATCGAGCCGCGCTTCAAACGCATCAGCTGATCGACAAAATTCTTGGGGCTTATCGGCAGTCCGTCACGATATGATTTCGACATGTTTATCTACCCTCTGGTTGGCCCCGTTGTTCTTGGTCTCCGCAAACGCCAGCGGCGTTCCGGAGGCAAAGCCGATGGCGACGGGTTCACCCGGCTTGAAGAGATTGCCGTGGCCGATCAGGTGATCGGCCTTGGCCAGCAGCGTTCCGATGCCCTGGACCTCGATCGCGTATTCCGCCGTCGAGCCCAGGAAGATCCGGTTGCGGACGACGCCTTTGAAGGGGCCGCCTGTCTGAGCGCCGAGACTGAGCGATTCAGGACGCAGGCTGACCGAAACGGCCTCGCCTTGCTGCAGGGCGGTTCGTTTGCGCGCTGCAATGACGGTGCCATTCGCAAGCGCCACCTCCACCAGATCGCCCGAATGTCCGGCGACGGTACCGCTCAAGAGGTTGGTCTTGCCGACGAAATCGGCGACGAACAAATCGGCCGGTTCGTCATAGATCTCGCTCGGCTGCCCGAGCTGGACGATGCGGCCGCCGTTCATGACGCAGACGAAATCGCTCATCGACAGCGCTTCCTCCTGGTCGTGCGTGACCAGCACGAAGGTGATGCCGATCTCGCGCTGCAGGTTCTGCAGCTCGATCTGCATGTCGGTGCGCAGCTTCTTGTCGAGCGCAGCCAGCGGCTCGTCGAGCAAGAGCACCGCCGGCTTGTTGACCAGGGCTCGTGCCAGCGCCACACGCTGCTGCTGGCCGCCCGACAGTTCGTGGATCTTGCGGCGGCCATAGCCGGCGAGCCGCACCATTTCGAGCGCCTCGCCCGCTCTTGAGGCGATCTCGCGCGAAGACAGCCTTGGCCGCGCCTGGCGCAGCCCGTAGGCGACATTGTCCTCGACATCGAGATGCGGAAACAGCGCGTATTGCTGGAACACCATGTTGACCGGCCGCCGGTAGGGCGGCGTGCCGGCCATGTCCTGGCCGCGAATGAACACCCGGCCTTCGCTCGGCTGCTCGAAGCCGCCGATCATGCGCAGGCAGGTGGTCTTGCCGCAGCCGGACGGCCCGAGCAACGCGACAAAGGCGAAGGGCGGGACAGCGAGATCGATGCCGCTGACCGCGGTCACCGCGCCATAGCGCTTGGTGACGCCGCGAAACTCGATGTCCGGCACTGCGGTCAAGGCTGATGGCTCCAGCAACAGGGCAATATCGGGACGCTACCAGAGCCAATGGCGGCTAGTATATACCTCTCAGGTGGTATATCTGATCTATTTTCTCGTTTAAGGGGGTATGGATTGTCCCGCAGCGACGAATACAGCCAGCTCGCCACGCTCGTCGCGGCGACGCGGGAGACCAGTGGCGACCTGTTCGGCAATGCGCTGGTCGATTGGCTGCGGCTCCATGTCGGCTTCGACCACTGCGTGGTGTTCGGCTATCGCGGCGCGGCGCGCCCGCCGCTGCTGTTCGAAACCTTCTCGCCGGCCGAAAGCCACGTCTTCGTCGCGCTCTATCAGGAGGGACCCTATCTGCTCGACCCGTTCCATCACGCGGCGGTCGAGCGCAAGGAAGGCTTCTGGCGCATGCGCGAACTGGCGCCGGACCGTTTCTATGCCAGCGAGTATTTCCGTTCCTACTACAGCCAGACCAGGCTGGCTGAGGAGGTCGGCTTCTTCGTGCCTCTGCCGGGCAAGGATGCGCTGGTGCTCTCACTGATGCGGCTGCGCGCTTCAGGCCCGTTCGGCACCGCCGATGCCAGATTGCTGCGCGACATGGCGCCGGCGGTGATCAGCTTCGCCAGGCTGCGCTGGCCTATCCTTCCGGCCGATGAACCGGCAGAAGCGCAGCAGGACGAGACGACCACTCCGGTCAACGAGTTCGACCGCGCCCACATCTGGCAGAGCCTGTCGCTGACGCCGCGCGAAAAACATGTCGTCGACCTGGTGCTGCAGGGGCATTCGACGGAATCGATCGCCAGGGCAATGCGCATCGTGCCGGGCACCGTGAAGGTCCATCGCCGCAACATCTACCGCAAGCTCAAGATCAAGTCGCAGGCCGGCCTGTTCGCACGTTTCGTCGAGATCATCGACGCGCGGATCCGGCAGGACCCCTAACCGCCGGCTTCCCACGATCCGGTCTCGGCCATCTTCTTCAGCAGCGGCGCCGGCTTGAACACGTCCTTGCCTGTCCGTTGATGCCAGTACTCGAGCCGCTCGATGATCCTGGCCGGGCCTTCGAGGCCAGCCCAGAACATCGGCCCGCCCTTGCCGATGGGAAAGCCGTAGCCATTGACCCAGACGACATCGATGTCGGACGCACGGGCCGCTATGCCTTCCTCAAGGATCTTGGCGCCCTCGTTGACCAGGGGGTAAAGCGTGCGCTCGATGATTTCCTCCGCACTGATCGCGCGCGGCGCGATGCCCCTCTCGGCGGCCTTGTCGCGGATCAGCGCCTCGACCTCCGGATCCGGGGCCGGGGTACGCGAACCGTTCTCGTAGATATAGAACCCCCGGCCGGTCTTCTGGCCGAAACGTCCTTGCTCGCACAGCGTGTCGGCGATCACGGCCGACAAGCCACGCGCCTTGCGGTTGCGCCAGCCGATGTCGAGACCGGCGAGATCGCCCATCTGGAAAGGCCCCATCGGCCAGCCGAAATCGGTGAATACCTGGTCGATCTGGCTGGGCGTCGCGCCTTCCAGAAGAAGCGCTTCCGATTCCGAGCCACGCGCGGCCAGCATGCGGTTGCCGACGAAGCCGTGGCAGACGCCGACGACAACGGCCACCTTGCCGATCCGCCGCGCCAGGTCGACGACGGTCGCCAGCGCATCGGGCGCGGTCTTGTCGGCGCGCACGATCTCCAGGAGCTTCATGACATTGGCCGGCGAGAAGAAATGCAGGCCGAGCACATCCTGCGGCCGCGAGGTCGAAGCGGCGATTTCGTTGATGTCGAGATAGGAGGTGTTG
>NZ_RZOM01000028.1:0-14544 GCF_003999175.1 Mesorhizobium sp. M7A.F.Ca.ET.027.03.2.1
CGCCAAGGCGGTGCGCACCGCTGCCCAGAAGGCGCTGGCCGCCGAGTTCGAATCGCGCGCCGAACGCTTCGGCGCCTCGGCCAATGGCGACATCGCGCTCGGCTCGGACGGCACGCTGCGCTGGATCGGCGCGCCGATCGGCACGCTTGTATCAGGCGAAGACGCGCTGAAGCCGCGGCTGGTGCTGCTGGCCGACGAGCAGCTGACCGGCCCGGCGCGCGACAAGGTCGCCGCGCGTGCCGAGCGATTCGTCAATTTCCAGATCGAGTCGCTGCTGAAGCCGCTGGTCGACCTCAGGAACGCCGACCAGATTTCCGGCATCGGCCGCGGCATCGCCTTCCAGCTGGTCGAGAATTTCGGCCTCATCAACCGCCGCGACATCGCCGAGGAGATGAAGTCGCTCGACCAGGAAGGCCGCGCCGCACTTCGCCGGCTTGGTGTGCGCTTCGGCGCCTACCATGTCTTCGTGCCGGCGCTGATCAAGCCGGCGCCTGCCGGGCTGGTGACATTGCTATGGGCGCTGAAGAACGACGGCAAGGACAAGCCGGGCTTTGGCGACGTGGTCCATGCGCTCGCCTCGGGTCGCACCTCGGTGGTGATCGACCCTGCTTTCGACAAGACGTTCTATAAGCTTGCCGGCTACCGCAATCTCGGCCGTCGCGCCGTGCGCATCGACATACTGGAACGGCTGGCGGATCTGATCCGTCCGGCGACCAACTGGAAGCCCGGCCTCGGCCAGCGCCCGGACGGCGCCTATGACGGCCAGTCCTTCATGGTGACGCCGCCGATGATGTCGATCCTCGGCGCCACCGCCGACGACATGGAAGAAATTCTCAAGGGTCTCGGCTACCGTGCCGAGCCTAAGCCGGCCGTCGAGGTCAAGGCGCGGCTCGAAGCGCAGGACAACGCCGCCCGCGAAGCGGCGGTGGCGAAACTGGCGACGGAAGAAGCTGCACGAGCCGAGCAGGCCAAAGCGGCGGAAGCCGCGGCAACGGATGCCGCAGCAGAGGCAGCCGTCGAAGGGTCGGAGCCGGCATCGGACGCAGTGGCCGTTTCGGAAACCACGGTCGAAATTCCCGCCGAAATCACCTCCGACGCCGCGGCGGAACCTGCTGCGCCAGCCGTGGAAGAACAGGCGGACGCTCCAGTCGAAACCGTGCAAGACGAAGCGCCTGTAGCCGAGGCTGCGGCCGACGTCGCCGAACCGGCGCCGGTTGAACCGCAGGCAGAGACTGAGACTGCCGAGATCGAAGTTGCAGCGGCAGAAGAAGCCGCAACGCCCGAGCTGGCGGCAAATGCCGCGCCGGCAACGGACGCCGCGCCGGACGAACCTGTGGCGGTGACTGAAGCAGCCGTCGGCGAACCCGCTCCGGAAGCCGAAGGGCCAAAACCCATCCTGTTGTGGCGGCAGGGCCGCTTCGAACAGCGGCCGCGCAACCGCGATGACAACCGCCGGAACAATCGCCCACGCAACGGACAAGCGCGCGGCCGAAGCGATGCGCCTGCGGATGCCGCCGGCGCACCGGCCGCCGCCGCTGCACCCGGCGAACGTCCGGCCCATGAAGGCCGTCGCGATGGAGCCGGCAAGCCGCGCTTCGACCGCTCGAAATTCAAGCCCAAGCCGCAGGCCGAAGGCGAACAGCGACGTGATGGCAGGCCGCAGGGCGAACGTCCCGACCGCCGCGAAGGCCGTCCCGACTGGAAGGGTGGCAGGCCGGATGGCAAAGGTGGCCCGCAAGGCGGCAAGCCGGCCTTCCAGCCGAAGCCGCGCGAGGAGCGCCCGGTGCGTTTCGATCCGGATTCGCCCTTCGCCAAGCTCGCCGCTCTCCGCGACCAGCTGAAGAAGTAGAACCCGGCTCGCTTCGATGGTTGCCGAAGGCCGCCAGCGCATCGACAAATGGCTGTTCTTCTCCCGCGCCGTGAAATCGCGCTCGCTGGCGGCGAAGTTGGTCGTCGCCGGCCGCGTCCGCATCAATCGCGACAAAGCAGCGCAGGCCTCCGACCAAGTCAAGCCAGGCGACGTCCTGACCATCACGCTCGAACGCCGCATCTTCATCTGGAAGGTGCTTGGTGCCGGTGCACGGCGCGGCCCGGCCGAGGAGGCCCGGACGCTCTACGAGGATATGTCGCCACCGCCCGCACCGAAGGGCGAAGCCCCTCCCGATGCAATTCCGGGGCTGCGCGAGGCCGGCAGCGGCCGCCCGACCAAGAAGGAACGTCGCCAGACCGACCGATTGCTCGGCGAAGATTGATGCCTGGCGTCCAAAAACACGCAGTGGTTCTGGGACAACGGCACGCCTGAGGCGAGAACTGAGCCCGGCAAACAGACGCTCTGCGGGACATGACTGACTTCCGCCGGGCCTGCAGTCTGGAATTCCATTCCGGAAACACCGGCACCGTCCGCAATGGCTACCCTTGCAAGCGGTCGACAAAGGCGTTACCTGACGGAAAAAGCCCAACAAAATGGGACGTCCCGGAGCCGACCGATGACCTATGTCGTGACCGACAATTGCATCAAATGCAAATACATGGACTGCATCGAAGTCTGTCCGGTCGACTGTTTCTACGAAGGCGAGAACATGCTCGTCATCCACCCCGACGAGTGCATCGACTGCGGCGTTTGCGAGCCGGAATGCCCGGCCGACGCAATCAAGCCGGACACCGAACCCGGCCTCGACAAATGGCTGCAGGTCAACACCGAATACGCCGAGAAATGGCCCAACATCACCGCCAAGAAGGAACCGCCGGCAGACGCCAAATCCTTCGACGGCGAGGCCGGCAAGTTTGAGAAATACTTCTCGGCCGAGCCCGGCGAAGGCGATTGACAACACGGCCGCAAAGGCCGGTATTACGCTGGGTAAGAGGCACGTCACATTAACCGGCTTGACAGCCGGCGCTGACCTGTGGCCTTCGCGTATGCAGCAAAACCTTGATTCTTCCGACTTTTTGTGTTACATCAGCGAAACATGCCGGTGACACAACGTCGATTTATGGCGCAGACGCCCCAAATCACTGAAAGGTGAAAATCCCATTCGGACCAGAGCGATCTGGGCCAGGCGGTCGCGATGTTGCGGTTTGCCGGTCCGGCTTTTCCGATGGGTTCATCTGTTGTGCGGCTAACGATCGGCTTCCCCGATCGCGCGAGTTCGGACCGGCAGGACGCCGGTGCCACAACAAGGAGTTCAGGGCGTAATGGCAACGATCACCCCGCAGAAGAAGTCCACCGCTGCGCGTCACGGTTTCAAGACCGGCGAGTACATCGTCTACCCGGCGCACGGCGTCGGCCAGATCGTCTCGATCGACGAGCAGGAAGTTGCTGGACACAAGCTGGAACTGTTCGTCATCGACTTTTCGAAGGACAAGATGCGCCTGAAGGTGCCGGTCGCCAAGGCGACCTCCATCGGCATGCGCAAGCTGTCGGAGGAGGATTATGTCGAGCGCGCGCTGAAGGTCGTGCAGGGCCGCGCCCGTGTCAAGCGCACCATGTGGTCGCGCCGCGCCCAGGAATATGATGCGAAGATCAATTCGGGCGACCTGATCTCGATCTCGGAAGTCGTGCGCGACCTCTACCGCGCCGACAACCAGCCGGAGCAGTCCTATTCCGAGCGCCAGCTCTATGAGGCGGCGCTCGACCGCATGGCCCGCGAGATCGCGGCCGTCAACCGCATGTCGGAAACCGAAGCCGTGCGCTTGATCGAGGTCAACCTCAACAAGGGCCCTAAGCGGGGCGCCAAGGCCGACAATGAAGAGGCCGAGCAGGAAGAAGCTGCCTGATCCTTCTCGCCTTTTCGATAGATCCTGCCTGAAACGATTGGAGGCTCCGGTTTGACCGGGGCCTCTTTTGCTTTTGGGCGGCAGCTTCGATGTTGAAGATGCACCGCGCGCCAGCGTGCTGCATCACGGCTTGCCGGCGCGCCGAACCGTGGTGCCGTCCAGCGCGCGTTTTCGTTTAACGTGTGTCCCCACTTGTCGCCTTGCCTGCAAAGCAGACCGCAGCAATGGTTTCGCGCAATTCCTCGTCGGCGATCGGCTTGTGCAGGATGCGGCTGCCGCTGGCGCTGATCTCCTTGAGGCGCGAAGGCGAGGTATCGCCGGTGATGATGATGGTCGGGACAACGCGGCCGATATGGGCGTGAAGCGCACGGATCGCGTCGGTGCCGGTGGTGTCATTCTCGAGACGGTAGTCTGCGATGATCAGGTCGACCGGCGCATCGCCGGCAGCCAGCGCCGCCGCATGGGCCTTCCGTGCCTCTGCGGCGGAGCGGCCGGGATAGACACGATGTCCTTCCAGGCTGAGCAAGCGCACCATGGCATCGAGAACGTCGCCCTCATCCTCGACCACCATGATGCCGGCGGCACTGCTGGCCGGCGATGTCGTGTCGACCTCTGAGCGAGCCTGCACCGCGCCGGCCTTCGCGACGGTGATGGAAAACAGGGAACCGCGTCCTGGTGTCGAAGCTAATTTCAGGGGGTGCCCCAACAGTTCGGCGGTGCGACGAACGATGGCGAGCCCGAGTCCCAGGCCTTGCGTGCGGTCCCGCGCCGGGTTCTGCAACTGCACGAACTCCTCGAAGACCATCCCCTGCTGATCGGCGGGGATGCCGGGGCCGCTGTCGAGGACTTGTATCTCCACACATGCGCCGCGCCGGCGACAGCCCAGCAGGACACCACCTTGCTTGGTGTAGCGAAGGGCATTCGACACCAGGTTGTTGAGGATGCGCTTCAGCATCATCGGGTCGCTGTCGACGTAGATGTCGCTGTCGACCACGCGCCACGTAAGTCCGCGCTGCTTCGCCTCGGCGGCGAATTCATTGCGAAGATCACCAAAGAGGTCGCGCAGCGGCACCGCCTCGCTCGCGACCGTGACGATGCCCGCATCGAGCCGGGAGATATCGAGCAAAGCGTTGAGCAGCCCACTGAAGTTGCTGACAACCGATTTCGCCCGGCTGGCCAGGTCGCGCGCCTCGCCGGAGGGTACGTCGCCGCGCTGCCCCAAAACGGCAAGCGTCGAGACCAGCAGGCTCAGGGCATGGATCGGTTGGCGCAGATCGTGACTCGCCGCCGCCAGAAAACGCGTCTTGGCACGGTCGGCGGTCTGCGCCCTGTCGCGTTCCTCTTGCAGATGCTCGACCAGCGTTTCGTTCTCCAGTCGCAGGCTGACGGTTTCGCGCAGCATGCGGTAGGTGATACGGCAGTAGTAGAAATTGATCGCCACCAGCGACGCGAGCAGGAACAGGAAGGCGCCGGAAATATCGCTTTGGGTGGTCAGGCAGCGCAGGGCGACCGGCACCACCGTTGCCAGGATGGAACCAACCAGCGCCGGCGGAAAGGCCGACAGAGACGGCACGGTGCCGCAGACGAGACCAGTCAGGACGATGACCGTGAAGGACAGCACGATCGGCGCCTCGGGCATGAATCCGACCCAGCCAAGCACACCCCACAGAAGGCCTGACATGCAGGAAAACGCCGTCGCCAGCCATGCCCAGCGCAAGATCGAGTGGCGATCCCGGGCGCGGCTGAAAAAACGGCGCGACGCCAGCACCCGGATAGCCGTCAGCAGATACAGCGCCGCCAGCCAGCCGATCAGCCAATTGGTGGAAACGGCCGTTCTCAGCACATAGACCGCCGCCATCGAGATCACGATGTTGGAGATGACCACGCCGTAGGAATTGCGATACAGGAGTTCGATCAGGGCCTGGCGTATCTTGTCTTCCTGCATCGAATCCCCCAATTGCCCCAAGTATTCTCCGGGCGGTCTTCCCCGGTACCGTTGATCTACCGGCAACCTGTTTCGCATAAGTTGGCGATCGATCCATATACGCCGCTGCAGTCCTGGATGGTGCCCTGATGAATCGCCCGCTCACCGCCATACTCGCCGACGACCATGCCATCGTGCGCGAGGGGCTGAAGCTGCTCATCTCGGCGATGGACAATGTCTCGGTCGTCGCCGAGGCTGCGGATGGCGAGGCGCTGCTTGGCCAGCTGCGAAGCACGCGCGCCGACCTTTTGATCCTCGACCTCGGCATGCCAGGTGTCGCCGGGATGCAGTTCATCGCCACCATCAGGACCTTGGCGCCACACCTGCGCATCGTGGTGCTGACGGCCAATATCGAGCCGAGGACGGTGCGCGCCGCGCTCAGTGCCGGCGCCAGCGCCTACCTGACCAAGGACGGCGATCCCGAGGAACTCGGCGCCGCCATCGAAGCGGTCAAGAAGGGGGGCACCTATCTGGCGAAAACCGTTCGCTTCGCCGTCAGCGATATGGGCAGGGGCAGCGAGCCGATAGCCGCACAGGAAATCCTCTCCCCGGTGCCGCTGACGCGGCGCGAACGGCAGATCCTTCAACTGGTGGCGCAAGGCATGATCACGCGCGACATCGCCGAACGGCTGGGTATCAGCCTGCCGACCGCTCGCAAGCATCGCGAAAACCTGATGGGCAAGCTCAATCTCCACAACACCGCCGAACTGACCGCCTACGCGGTTCATCTGGGATTGCCCGCCGGCTGACATCGCAGCCGCTCGGCAACGTCCCCTTAACCATCGGCAGATTAGCCAAGCCCGATCACGATCCAAATACGGCATCTGCCGTATGTTTTCGGCCTGACCCCCAGCCTACTCCTCCCACGGCTTGATCACATGGGAGGAGCCGTCATGCCGTCGCTGGATCTTTGGATTCCGTTCGCCCTCGCAACGCTCGCCTTCGCCTGCATGCCAGGGCCGGCGATTCTCTACATGACCGCGCAGACGCTGGCCCATGGCCGTCAGGCGGGATTGATGGCGGCACTGGGTGTTCATCTCGGCTGTTACGTGCACATCCTGGCTGCGGCGGTCGGACTCGCCGCACTGATGGAACACGCGCCGATCGCTTTCTCGATGATCCGATTGGCGGGCGCCACATATCTCATTTCGCTAGGCCTTGCCATGTTCCTGGGCTGGAACCGGATGGGCGAGGACGGTGCCAGACCGGCCCCGAACACATTCCGCGACAGCATGGTCGTCGAGATCCTCAATCCCAAGACAGCACTGTTCTTCCTGACCTTCCTGCCGCAGTTCGTGGATCCGTCAGCCGCCATTGCCGTAGGGTTGCAATTCCTCATCCTCGGCATCGTCGTCAATCTTATCTTCTCGATGCCCGACCTGGCGGCGGTCGGCATCGCCTCGCTCGCCGTTGGCCGGTTCACTGGCGGCGGCGCCGGATGGGTGATCCCCAAGACATGCGGTTCGATCCTCATCGGACTTGGCGTGGCGCTCGTAAGCCATCATATCTGAACCTGCAAATGAAAAGCCGCGGCGTCAGGGGAGAGCCGACGGTGAAATTTTAGCGGCTGCCGGCAGCAAGGGCCAGTATGCCGGAGGGCGGCTGACGGCCTGCTCGCGCACGGCAAGATATCCCGGAAACCGGCGCCCCTTTTGGGCCATCACCCGAATTCAACACACTCTGGGCCGCGCTCTTACGCGCCGCCGCCTTCCTTCTCAGCCTCCTGCTTCAGCGTTGCGATGAACCGCTTCGTCCGTTGCTGCTGCGGATTGTTGAACAGCACCGCGGCCGGCCCCTTCTCGACGACGACGCCGGCATCGAGGAACACCACTTCCTGGGCGATCTTGGAGGCGAGGCGCAGATCATGCGTCGCCATCACCATGGTCGTGCCTTCGCTGGCGAGCTTGCCAAGCACCTCGACCACCTCTTGCGCCAGTTCCGGGTCGAGCGCCGAGGTCGGCTCGTCGCAGAGCAGCACTTTCGGCGACGGCGCCAAAGCGCGGGCGATCGCCACGCGCTGTTGTTGGCCGCCCGACAGCGTCGCTGGCCAGGCGTCTGCCTTGTGCACCATCCCGACCTTCTCCAGCAGAGCCAGTGCCCGCTCGCGTGCCCTCTCAGGCGACCATTTCAACACCGTCACCAGCCCTTCCATGACGTTCTCGATCGCAGTGCGATGCGGAAACAGCTGGAAGTTCTGGAACACCATGCCAGTCTGCAGCCGCAGGCGCTGGATATCCCTGGCCGGAACCCTGCCGCCGGGGTGGAATTCGAGCGTCTCGTCGCCAATGCGCACCGTGCCCGAGGTCGGGATCTCCAGGAGGTTGATACAGCGCAGCAGGGTGCTCTTTCCCCCGCCCGACGGACCGACCAGCGCCGTGACGCTGCCTTCGGCAATGGTGACCGTCACGCCCTTCAACACGAGATTGTCGCCGAAGCGCTTTTCGATGTTGCTGAGGCCGATCATGAGCGCGCCTCCAGGAAGCCGCCATAGCGGTTGAGCCGGGTCTCCAACCGCGTCTGCAAGGCCGACAGCACCGAACTCAGCGCCAAATAGAGGATCGCCGCCTCGACATAGAGGATCAGCGGCTCATAGGTGGTGGCGACGATGCGCTGCGCCGCCTGGAACATCTCCGGCACGGTGATGGCGGCGGCCAGCGACGTGTCCTTGACCAGCGAGATGAAGGTGTTGGAGAGCGGCGGCACCGCGACCCGGCCGGCTTGCGGCAGAATGGTGCGCCGCATCGCCTGGCCCCAGGTCATGCCGATCGAATAGGCGGCTTCCCACTGGCCTTTCGGCACCGAGCCTATTGCCGCGCGGATGATTTCCGACGTGTAGGCGCCGATGTTGAGCGTGAATCCGATCAACGCCGCCGTGAAGGCGTCGAGCAGGATGCCGACCGACGGCAGGCCGTAGAAGATGAGGAACAGCTGCACCAAAAGTGGCGTACCCCGGAAGATCCAGACATAGAAGCGCACAAGCGCGACCAGCGGCTTGGGGCCGAACAGCCGGGCAAGTGCTGCACCCAACCCAACGGCCAGCCCCAAGGCGAAGGACAACAGCGTCAGCGGCACGGTGAAGATCAGCGCCGCCCACAGGAGCGAAGGCAGCGACTCCAGCATCAGTTGCAGCCAGTGCGGCACGTATGACCCTCCAGATTGGTCGAAGCAGCTTGGTCAAGGCGAGAATGCGTCTGCCATATCACGACAAAAGCGGCGGGCCGTCAAAGACGGCTCGCCGCTCTATGTGTCTCATGGCCGCGGAGCGGCTCGCCTCATGGATTACTTCGAAACATCCTGGCCGAAATAGGTGTCGGCGATCTTCTTATAGGTGCCGTCGGCCTTGATGTCGGCCAGCGCCTTGTTGATCGCGGCGACCAGCTCCGGATCGCCCTTGCGCACGATAACGCCGGAATAGTCGGCGTTTTCCTCTTGCGCGGCAATCTTCACATTGGCGTCGGGCTTGTGCTTCTTGAAGTCGAGGAACGACAGGCTGTCATTGATCGTGGCGTCGGCGCGGCCGGTCAGAAGCAGCTGGATCGACTGGTCGAAGCCATCGGTGCCGACCAGCTCGGCGCCGTTCGTTTCGGCCAGCTTGCCGAAATTCGAGGTCAGCGACTGCGCCGACTTCTTGCCCTTGAGATCGGCGAAGCTCTTGATGTCGGTGTTGTCGCCGCGCACGATCAGCACCGCCTTGGAGGCGATGTAGGGATCGGAGAAGTCGTACTTGGCTTTGCGGGCATCGGTGATGCCGACCTGATTGATGACGGCGTCGTAGCGATTGGCGTCGAGGCCGGCGATCAGTCCATCCCACTTGCCTTCGAGGAACTCGGCCTGGACACCAAGCTTCTCGGCAATCGCCTTGGCAATTTCGACGTCGAAGCCGACCAGTGCACCGGACGTGTCATGGTAGGTGAACGGCGCATAGGTGCCTTCCGTGCCGATCTTGATGACACCGGCGTGCTTGATCTGGTCGAGATTGGGGCCGGCATGACCTGAAGCGACAGCCAGGGCCTGCAGCGTTCCGGCGATAATGAGCGACTTGAGCCATTTCATTTTTCTGTGATCCCGTCCTTGGCCGGCTGGCCGGCATATTTGTGAGCGCTGGAAACTGACAGATGCAAGCCGAAAAAATAAGGAACAGGATTTCAAAAACGGCGGGGTTATGAAACCATATTCTCTAAACGGCGCTTTTCCACTCGTGATCGCAGCCATCTCGGACCTCCTGAGAATCCTTCAGGCAACACAATCGCGCCGCTGCGGTCGCGGAACCTTTCCCGCGCATGGCAGTTCTGGCTGTTCTAGGGCACGACGCCGGCATTTCAACCCGGGCGGCAGCCAAGTTTGCAAAGTCATCCGCACCACCCAGGGAGCGCCTCATGATGGAAGACACGGCAGGACGGATCATGGTCCGCGCGGCAATGAAGGCTCCCTACCTCGAGCGTGACGAAGAGCATCGGCTTGCATTGCTCTGGAAAGAGGACAACGACCAGAACGCGCTGCACTCAATCACCGTCGCCCATATGCGGCTGGTCATTTCCATGGCCTCCAAGTTCCGCCATTACGGCCTGCCGCTCGGCGATCTGGTCCAGGAGGGTCATGTCGGATTGCTCGAGGCCGCCGCCCGCTTCGAGCCGGAGCGCGAGGTGCGGTTCTCGACCTATGCGACATGGTGGATCCGCGCCTCGATGCAGGACTATATCCTGCGCAACTGGTCTATCGTGCGTGGTGGCACCAGCTCGGCTCAGAAGGCGCTGTTCTTCAACCTGCGACGCCTGCGCGCGCGGTTGGCGAATGGCACGGAGCCGCTCTCCAACGCCACGCTCTATCGCGAAGTGTCGGAGGCGCTTGGCGTCTCCGAAGCCGATGTGGCGATGATGGATTCGCGGCTCTCGGCGCCCGACTCCTCGCTCAACATGCCTATTGCCGACGATGCGGGTTCGACCGAGCGCATGGATTTCCTGATTTCGGACGATCCGCTGCCCGACGAGATCGTCGGCGACAAGATCGATGTCGCGCGCCGCTCGCTCTGGCTGAGGGAGGCGCTTCGCGCGCTCAACGCACGGGAGCTTAGGATCATCGAGGAACGGCGGCTGAACGACGAGGGCGCGACACTCGAAGCGCTCGGCGAAACCCTCGGCATCTCCAAGGAACGCGTCCGCCAGATCGAGGCCCGCGCCATGGAAAAGCTCAAGGTCGCATTGGTGAAGCAGAATCCGGAGTTCATGGCGACTGCCGCCTGAACGGCGGCAGGCGTCCAGCGGCGCCTACTTGTCGGTGACGATCTTGACCTTGTCGCCGGCCGAAACCGCGGCACCGGGCGACAGCGCGTTGAGGACGCGGAACAGGTCGAGCTTGCGGTCGACGCCGACCATCTGCGCCGAAAGTGAACCCATCGTCTGCCCAGGCTGGACGGTGACGACGCGGATGTGCAGCGGCTTCAGCGCCGCCTTTTCGGCAGCACTCAGTATCCGGAACGAGCCGCTTACCGAACGGGCGATCGTGTCCAGAGACGTGCTGGCGGAAGGGGCCGCGGTCAGCAGCCGGTAGACCTGGCCGCCAGCGCGGATCACCGCTATGTCGAATTGCCAGCCTTCGGCGCCGGCATGCGCGGTCGCCGCCTCATTGCCGTTGATGGTTTCCTGCTTGACGCTACTGTCGACGAGACCAGCCACCCAGCCGCTGCGGATATAGTCCGTCAGCGCCCGGTTCTTGTCGATGGAAACGCCATCGAAACGGATCGCTATGTCGCCGGGGCCGGTGGCCGTCACCGCTGCCGCCGAATTGTCGATGATGAAGCCGTCCGGCACCGTGAACGACACACCAAGGCCCGGGTGCAGGAAGGTTTCGCCGCGCACATAGCCTTCCTCGGGCGTGTCGCCATACAGCAGGCCGTCTATGCCGGCGAGGAAGGAATCGCGGTCGCGCGTGCCGACGCCCGGCGCGCCGAACTGGCGGGCATGGCGCTGCGCCAGATCGATGCGCTGCGGCGTGTTGGGGTGCGTGGCCAGGAAGTCCAGGCTGGCGTCGGTGGCGCCGCTGATCGAGCGGAAATCGGTATAGGCCGACATCGATTGAAGGAAGCGGCCTGCGGCGAAAGGATCGTAGCCGGCCTCGCCGATCGACTTGATGCCGATGGCGTCGGCTTCCAGCTCCTGGTTGCGCGAAAATTGCGCCAGCCTCAGCTTGCCGCGGATCAACGCCGCCTTGGCGGTCGGGCTGTCGCCGAGCACATCGGAGACCACCTTTGTCGCTAGGCCTTCCTCTGCCTCGAGCTGTTGGCGCTGCAGGCCGTGATTGGCGGTGACGTGGCCCATCTCATGCGCGATTACAGCGGCAAGCTCGGCCGAATCATTGGCCAGCGCCAGGAGGCCGCGGGTGATGTAGAGATAACCGCCCGGCAGCGCGAATGCGTTGACGTTGGGCGAATTTAGAATGGTGATGCGATAGGTCTGTGTCGGGTTGGCGGACACCACCGTCAAACTACCGACCACCTTGGCGACCATTCGCTCGAGCTTGGGGTCGGAATATTCACCGCCGTAAGTCGCCAGGATGCGCGGGTGCTGCGCCTTGGCCAATTCGGCGAGCTTGTTGTTGGCGCCGACATTGTCCACTGTGATCGGCTTGTCGGAAGGCTGGAAGCCGGATTCCTGAACTTCCGGCGGCGTGAACATCTGGCAGCTTGCCAACGCCACGGCAAAACCGGCCAGCGCGAGAAAACGCGCCAGCGGTTTCATTCCCAATGTGTTAGCGCCGATCGCCAGAACGGCTTCCTTTCGGGTCCCGGCGCATGACCACGAAAATCGGGGGCGATCTTCGGAACGCGTCATGCGCTATCTCAAACTGCTGCAGCATCCGTTGCCCGTCCCTTAGGGCGGGCGGCGGATACTGCAGGCAAATCACGGCCTGTGCCGGACCGGTAGGGCGACCTAGCCACACTCCCCCGGTCATGGCAAGCAAACGCCACATCGCCTGGAGCCGGTTTGACCGTAAATTATGTCCGCTTCCGGGCAACATCGCGTGATGTGGAATATCCAGCACCCGCGCCGATATAGCGCCGGAACGCCTCCGGACCAGCCCCGGTAAAGAAATCATCAGCCTTGCCGGTTGCGGCCACCAACCCATTGTCGACAAACACCATGTGCTCGCCGATGCGGCGTGCATCCTCGGGCTGGTGGGTGACAAATAGCACCGTCATGGCGCGTTCGGCATGAACGGCAGCAACCAGATTCAGCATCTCGTCGCGCAAAGCGGGTCCGAGCGAAGCGAATGGCTCGTCGAGCAGCAACACCGGTCGGTCGCGCACCAGCACGCGGGCCAGTGCGACGCGCTGGCGTTCGCCCCCGGAGAGCTCGCGCGGCAGGCGTTTCTCCTTGCCCGCGAGACCGGTGCGCGCAAGCGCCTCGGCGACCGCGGCGCGGTCCGCCTCGGTCAGTCCCAGGGAGGGCGAGCGACCGAGCCCGACATTCTGCTCGACGGAAAGATGCGCGAAGAGATTGTTCTCCTGGAACACCATCGACACCGGCCGCGCCGAGGCCGGCTCGGCGCTGACATCGGCCCCGCCGATCAGCACGCGGCCCGATTGTGGGGTCTCGAAGCCGGCGACCAGATTGAGCAGCGTCGACTTGCCCGAACCGCTCGGACCCATGATGGCGGTGATCTTCGCCGTGGCGAACTCGACGTCGAAGACAAGTGGCACCTCACCATAACTGAACGACACCTTGTCCAGCCGCACCGATGCGCCCTTTTCAAGCCTGCTGGCCGCCCCGTCACGCATCCCGGACCTTCTCCCTTCCCAGCCAGTGCGCCGCCACGATCAACGCGAGACAGACGAGGCCGAGCAGGAGTGCCAGGCCGGCGGCATCCTCGGTGCGGTAGCTGCCCATCCGAGCCAGAAGAAGGTAGGGCAATGTCTGCACGGAATCACTGCCGAACAGGGCAATGACACCGAGATCGCCCAGCGACAGCGCCATGGCGAAAGCGAAGGCCGTGGCGAGCGGGCGCCGCAGCGACGGCCAGTCGACCAGTATCAGCCGGTTCCAGCCCGCAATGCCGAGCTGTGCGCAGAGCCGTTCGTGACGCTCGCTCGCCGCATCATAGGCGGGACGCACGGCGCGCAGGGCGAACGGCATCGCCATCACCGCGTTGACGGTGACGACCATGACCGGGGCGATGGCAAAGACATCGCCGGCATGGCGCAGCAACAGGAACCAGCCGGCGCCGACGACGATCGGCGGCACGACAAGAACAAAGCCGGCGCCTGTATCGGCGGCGCGTTCGAGCAGTGTCTTTGCGCCGGCACGGCGGTTCAGCGCCAGTGCCCGCCGCGCCATGGTCAGCGCCAGCGACAGCATCACCGAGAGCAGTGCCGACAGGAAGGCGAGCGCCGCGCTGGTCAGCGTTGCCTGCCGGACAGTGGCCTCGCTGGCCAAACGGCCGAGATCCGCACCCAACCCGGCCATCACGGTTGCCGCCATCGGCCCAACGACCAACAGCAGCGCCAGGATGATGACTAGCGCGTTCAACCAGGTCTCGCTCCGATTCACCGAGATATAGCGGCGTTGCGCGACCGGCAAATTGGTGTCGCCGACCACATTGGCGCCCAGGCGCGTCAGGGCCAGCACAACGATAAAGGTCAGGGCGATCTGCAACAGCGTCAGTGTAACGGCCCGCGCGGGATCGAAATCGAAGCGCAGGGCCTGGTAGATGCCGACCTCCAGCGTCGTCGCGGCCGGCCCGCCGCCGAGCGTCAGCACGATCGTGAAGGATGTGATGCAGAGCATGAACAC
>NZ_RZOM01000290.1:0-6137 GCF_003999175.1 Mesorhizobium sp. M7A.F.Ca.ET.027.03.2.1
GCGGCGTTCATGGCGCTGTCCGATCCAGACAAGGTGGCGACGCTGGTCTTCGGCGGTCTCGGCATCGGCATGGTCGACGGTGTCGGCGATTGGGATCCGATCGCCGCCGCCCTGCTTGCCGATGATCCGGCCGCCACCAGCCATCCGCGCGGCCGGTCGTTTCGCGCCTTCGCCGACCAGACCCGCAGCGATCGCCGGGCCTTGGCCGCTTGCATCGCCAAATCGCGGGAATTGCTGAGCGAGCAGGATATCGCGCGAATCGCCCAGCCGACGCTGGTCGCCGTCGGAACCACCGACGACATTGGCGGCTCGCCCGATGAGCTTGCAGCGTTGATGCCGAACGCCAGCGCCTTTCACATCGAGGGCCGGGACCATATGCTGGCCGTCGGGGACAAGACCTTCAAGCAGCGCGTGCTGGAGTTCTATGCCGAGAATCCGCTCTGAGCGGACGGCGATGCATCAGGCGGATTTGATGCTTGTGCTCAGTCCGGCGCTCTCGCTGCTTGAACCGACTTCGCCATCACGCACAGCAGCTCGAACATCATCGTCGCGCCGGCGAGCGCCGTCATTCCGCCCAGGTCGAAAGGCGGCGCCACCTCGACGACGTCGGCACCGACAATGGTCAATCCGTCGAGCAGGCGGACCATTTCCTGGGCCTCGCGGGTGGTGAAGCCGCCTAGCTCGGGCGTTCCGGTCCCAGGCGCCATCGACGGGTCGATGCAGTCGATGTCGAAGGTCACATAGATGGGCGTATCGCCGACGATGCCGCGCGCCTCTTCCATGACGCTGGCCGCGCCCCGCCTGACGAACTCCTCCATGTAGATGATGCGGATGCCCTGGGCGACCGCCCAGTCATGTTCGCCGGGTTCGTATATCGAGCCGCGGATGCCGATCTGGACGATGCGCTTGGGATCGAGCAGTCCTTCTTCGATGGCGCGGCGGAAGGGCGTGCCATGCGTATAGGGATTGTCGCCGAAATAACGGTCGTTGGTGTCGGAATGCGCGTCGAAATGGATCATGCCGACGGGCGCCTTGCGGGCCACGGCGCGCAGCACCGGCAACGTCGTCAGATGATCGCCGCCCGCTGCAAGCGGAATGGCGCCCGCCGTGACGATCGCCGCGATGCCGTCCTCGATGCGCTTCAGCCCGTCCAGGAGGTTGATTGGATTGACCGAGAGATCGCCGACATCGGCGACATTGGCGATGCTGAACGGCTCGGTCCCCGAGACGTGATGGGCGCGCCGCATCAGGCTCGACTGGTTGCGGATTTCGCGCGGGCCATGCCGCGCACCGGCGCGATTGGTGGTGCCACCGTCCCACGGTATGCCGACGAGCGCGATGTCGAGCCCCTCCGCACTCGCCACGGCCGGCAGTCTCATGAAGGTCGAAAGTCCGGCGAAACGAGGAACGGCGGAGGCATCGATCGGCTGGAAGAAATTGCTGCTCATGGTGTCGGCACCTCAGAAGAATTCACGTTTGACGATTTCCGCAATGCGGGTCTCGCAGTCGTCGAGCAGCCACCGGCCCTTTTCGGCCGATGAGCCCTCGGTCAGCGACAGCACGCCGGATGGCGGCACTTCCTCGGCTGGCTTGGGATAGCGATCATATGGCCTGAACTGCGCCGGGCCGTCATGCAGTGCCTTGCCGAGGTCGACGAACTCGGGACGCAGCGCCAGCATCATCGAGGTCTCGATGACGCTCGCATGTTCCAGCTCGATGCCGGGATAACCATCGGGGAACACTTTCGCCAGCGTCTCTGTGCGCACCATTTCCCAATGATCGATGCGCAGGATCGTCAGATCCGCCGCACGCTCGCGGCCGATGGCGTCGAGCGCCAGTTCGATGCCTTCGATCGACGGGCCGATGTTCTCGTAGTGGCCGTTGAGGACAACGATGCGCCGGACCTTCTGGCGATAGAGATCGCAGATCACATCCTTGACCAGCAGCGAAAACGTATGCGCCGTGATGTTGATCGTGCCGGGGAAGGCCGGGCCGCCGCCTGTTCTCGGCTGCGAGCGGTTGCCGTAGGCAATGGTCGGCGCGACGAGGCCGCCAACCTGCTTCGCCACCGTCTCGGCGATGGCGGTGGGAAGCACAACATCGACGTTCATCGCCATGTGGTGGCCGTGCTGTTCGGTCGAGCCGAGCGGCAGGAAGATGGGAGCGCCGGCGGCGATCCGCTTCTCGGCTTCGGGCCATGGCAGTTCAGCGAGGAAAACTCGGTCTTTCATGATCATCTCGTTTCAAAGCATCGCCGCGCCACCATTGGCGCCCAGGCATTGTCCAGTGAAGAAGGTGGCGCCGGGGCCGGCAAGGAAGACCACCGCGGAGGCGATTTCATCCGGCCGGCCGATCCGCCCTAACGGGTGTGTCGTTTCAAGCGCGCGCTGGCTCTCGCTCAGCGCCTCGAAACCGAGAAGCGGCGTGTCTGTCGGCCCCGGCGCCACGGCGTTGACCAGGATGCGAGGCGCAAGCTCGCGCGCCCAGGATCGGGTCAGGCCGAGCAATGCGGCCTTGGTCGCGCAATAGACCGAGGCGCTCGCCCGGCCGAGATAGGCAAGCTCGGAGGCGATGTTGATGATGCGGCCGCCATCGGGAAGGTACGGCAGGACTTCCCGCGCCACGATGATGGCGCCGCGCACATTGACGGCAAACATGCGGTCGACATGGTCGAGCGAAATCGCGCCAAGCGGTGCTTCCTGCAGGATGCCGGCATTGTTGATCAGGATGTCATAGCCGCCGATCCGTTCCGCTCCTTGCCTGACCGCGGCAATAATGTCGGCCTCATTGGCAAGGTCGCAGGCAAGGATCGGGATATCGCCTTCGGATGCCTTGAGATCGAAGCCGAGAACCATGGCTCCGGCGTCCCGCAAGGCGAGCGCGGTCGCGCGGCCGATGCCGCTGGCCGCACCGGTGATCAGCGCGCGTTTTCCGTGCAGCGGGGTTACCAAGGCACTTCTCCCCTGTCGACGCCGAGCGACTGCCCGGTGATGTTGGCCGCGAGATCCGACGCCAGGAACAGGTAGGTGCCGGCCATGTCGGCCGGCTCCATCAGGCCGGGCAGGGCTTGCGCGCCGACCATGTCTTCGAGCAGTGCTGGTTCACTGACGCCGCCTTGCTCGGCCATGCGGCCAAGCGAGCGCATCGATGCTTCCGTGCGGACCCATCCCGGACAGACCGCATTGACGCGGATGCCTTTCGATCCAAGTTCCTTGGCCCAGGTTTTCGTCAGGCCGATGATGGCGTGCTTGGAGGCGACATAGGCGCCGAACCGCGCTTCGGCGACGCGGCCCCAGATCGATGCGGTGTTGATGATCGAAGCGCCGGCCTGCATGCGCGGCAAGGCGCGCGCGGTGACAAGCGCCGTGCCGATGACGTTGATCTCGATGATGCGCCGGAAGGCGGCTTCGGCCTCGTCGCTGCTGTCAGTGATCGGCGTCATCAGCTCGAGGCCGGCATTGTTGATGAGCACGTCGATCCGGGAGATCGGTCCGAGGGCCGCGCCGACCGCCTGGCGGTCGGCGATGTCGGCCTCCGTGCCTGTGGCGCCCAAGTCGTGGGCCCGTTCGTGCACGGCCGCGTCGTTGGCAATGAGGTGCAGGCTGGCGCCGGCCTGGGCGAAGCCCTTGGCGATGCCGAGCCCGATGCCTCGGCTCGCTCCGGTGATCACGACCGTCTTTCCGGAAAAGGAGAGGCTCATACGACCACTCCGGTTTCGTTGCGGATCAGATGCAGGACCTTGTTGCGCAGCTCGAAGAATTTCTGGGTTTCGCGAATCTCCAGCGGCCGGTCCGGGCCAAGCTCTGCCGCCACGTCGATATCGGCGACGATCGAGGCTGGACGGCGCGAGAACAGGATGATCCGGTCGGCGAGAAATACGGCTTCTTCGACGTCGTGGGTGACGAAGATGATGGTCTTTTCCTCGCGGATCTGGATCTGCCGCAGCTCGACCTGAAGCCGCTCGCGCGTCAGCGCGTCGAGCGCGCCGAAGGGCTCGTCCATCAACAGCACGTCCGAACCCGCGGCGAGCGTGCGGGCTATGGCCACGCGCTGGCGCATGCCTCCCGAGATACGGTTTGGATAGGAGTCGGCAAAGTCTGCGAGCCCGAACAGCTTGAGATAGTGGCTGATACGCTCGGCTCTTTCGGTGGCACCGAGGTCCTTCCTGTAGCGCATGCCGAAGGCGATGTTGTTTTTGACCGTCAGCCAGGGAAACGACGAATAGGACTGGAACACCATGCCGCGCCGACGGTCCGGCCTGACGACCTTTTCCCCACCGAGCAGGATCGAGCCCGAACTCGGTTCGTCGAGGCCGCCGACCATGCGCATCAGGGTGGTCTTGCCGCAGCCCGAGGGGCCGAGGAAGACGACCAGCGAATTGCGGTCGAGGCCAAGGCTGGTGTTTCGCACGACATCGACGGGGCCAAAGGACTTGGCCGTGTCGACGAATTGAACATATCCGGTCATGTCATGCTCCTTACAGATACCGGAACAGCCGGCGGTGAAGCAGGCGCAAAAGCTGGTCGGTGACAAGGCCGATCAGGCCGATGACGACGACGCCGGCCATGACCTCCGGTGTCTTGACGAAGCGCCGGGCCGTCCAGATCACATAGCCGATGCCGGAATCGGCGGCGACGATCTCGGCGATGATCAGATAGGTCCAGCACCAGCCGAGCGTGATGCGCAGATTGTCGAGCAGCGTCGGCCCCATCCAGCGCAGAGCGACGTCGACCATGACCTGCCTCGAATTGGCGCCGACGGTGCGGGCGACCTCGACGAACTCCTGCGGCACGCGCCGCATGTCGTCGGCGACGAGCAGCACGAGCTGGAAGAACGTCCCCAGCCAGAGCAGGAAGATCTTGGTTTCCTCGCCGACGCCGAACCAGATGATGGACAGCGGCACCAGCGCGGGGACCGGCAGATAGCGGATGAAATCGATCATCGGCTCGAGGGCGGCGCCGACGATCCGGTAGCTGCTCATCATGATGCCGATCGGGATCGCCATGACGGCGGCCAGCAGGAAGGCAATCCAGACACGGGTGGTCGAAACCGCGACGTGCCAGAGCAGGTTCTGTTCGGTCAGCATCGTCCATAGCGCGACGACGACGCGGCTCGGCGACGGCAGGAACTGCGGGGCAATGATGCCCGCGCGCGCCGCCAGCTCCCACAGGGCAATAACGAGCGCAGCCGCAGCGACACTGACGGCGAACTCCAGCATCGGCGATCCGCGACCGCGGAAGACGAACAGGCTGCTGAACAAATCACTATCCCCGGATGATCGAAAGAACGGTCGTCACCGGCGGTAAGCCGGAATGACATCGCTGCCGACAGCCGAGACAAGCTGCCGGCCCGGCCGCGCGGCCGCTATTTCGCCGGGATCTTGTTGATCGCCGAATTGTCGATCTGGTCGGCCGCCACCAGTCTGTTGTCGGCGGCGCCGTTCTCCAGGTTTAGATCCATCACCGTGTCGAATATCCCGTGCAACGTGCCTTTTTCTCCCGGCTTGCCCATGTAGGCCAGGGATTCTGCAAGCGTCGTGTAGGACAGGCTGGAGTTGACGATGTCGGTCACTTCGGCAGGCGTCAGGCCGAAATGCTTGGACGCCATGTCGGCGAATTTTTCCGGCTCGGCCTTGATGAAATCGACCGCCTCATAGATGCAGCCGAGGAATTTTGCGTATTTGTCGGGGTTCGCCTTGAAGTCGTCGTTGCGGGCGATGATCGCGTCGATGATGATGCCGCGATGATCCTTGGACGAGATCAGCATGCGGGCACCGGTGCGGGTCGAGGCCTTCAGCGCCTGCGACATGAACGGTTCGTAGGTCGCGATCGCCGCGATCGATTCATCGACGAAAACCGCACCCGTATCGGCCGTCGCGATGTCCTTGATCTGCAGATCCTTCAGCGACAGGCCCGCCTGCTTCAGCTCCATCTGCAACAGCAGGCGCGAGGGGATGTTGGGCTCGGCCGCGACAACCTTGCCCTTGAGATCGGCAACCGACTTGATCTTGTCATCGGTGATGACGCCGTCGCCACCGACGGATTCGTCGATCGTTCCGATGATGATGCCGGGCGTCGAAGCATCGCGCGGGCGGCCCTGATATTCGCCGACCGAGCGCATCTGCATCTCGATGTCGC
>NZ_RZOM01000291.1:0-6128 GCF_003999175.1 Mesorhizobium sp. M7A.F.Ca.ET.027.03.2.1
GTGCGGTGGTGCCGCCGATCTACCAGACCTCGCTGTTCACCTTCGCCAACTATGCCGAGATGGCCGATACCTTTGCCGGCAAACGAAAGCAGCCGATCTACTCGCGTGGCGACAATCCGACGGTGATGGAGTTCGAGGCGCGTGTCGCCGCGCTCGAAGGCGCAGAAGCAGCGCGCGGCTTTTCCAGTGGCATGGCGGCGATCAGCGCCACGGTGCTTGCGTTCGTTGGGGCAGGCGAGCGCATCGTGGCGGTGCGCAATTGCTATGGCGATGCCTACCGGCTGTTCGAGCGGTTGTTGCCGCGGCTCAACATCAAGGTCGATTATGTCGACGGCTCCGACCCGGATGCGGTCGCGGCGGCACTTCCCGGCGCCAAGCTACTTTATCTGGAAAGCCCGACCTCGATGATGTTCGAGTTGCAGGACATCGCGCATCTGACACGGTTGGCCAAGGAACAGGGCATCGTCACCACGATCGACAATTCCTGGGCGACGCCGGTGTTCCAGAAGCCGATCACGCATGGCGTCGACCTGGTGCTGCATTCGGCCTCGAAATACCTTGGCGGCCACAGCGACACCGTCGCGGGCGTGGTGGCGGGTTCGGCTGCTCATATCAAGCACATCAACGAGCAGACCTATTCCTATCTCGGCGGCAAGCTGTCACCGTTCGAGGCGTGGCTGTTGCTGCGCGGCCTGCGCACGCTGCCGCTGCGCCTGCCGCACCACATGAAGAGCGGCCTGACCATCGCCGAACGGCTGAAGGCGCATGCCAGTGTCGAGCGGGTCAACCACCCCATCTATTCGAACCACCCGGGCAAGGCGACGCTGGCCGGCTATGCCGGTCTGTTCTCCTTCGAGGTGACGGACGAGATCGACATCCCCGTCTTCGTCGACGCACTGAAATATTTCCGCATCGGCGTCAGCTGGGGCGGGCATGAAAGCCTGGTCGTACCGGCCAAGGCGTCGCTGGAGCAGACGCCGGGCCTGAATTCGATGGCGCGCTTCGGCGTCAGCCCCCGAACCATCCGCTTCAATGTCGGATTGGAGAGTGTCGAAGACCTGTGGGCTGACGTCGCCCAGGCCTTCGAAAAAGCCAGAAAATAACAAGCGGGTTCAAAATGGGAGTCTTGAACATGAAAAAACTGACCGTCATGCTGGCCACCGTTGCGGGGCTGGCGATTTCCGCCGGAAATGCCGTGGCCGACTCGACCCTGAAAATGGTCGAAGTCATCACCAGCCCGCCGCGCACCGAATTCCTGAAGAAGCAGATCGCCGAATTCGAAACAGCCAATCCGGGCATCAAGGTCGAGCTTATCTCGCTGCCCTGGGGCCAGGCGTTCGAGAAATTTCTGACCATGGTGCAGGCCGGCGATACGCCTGACATCGTCGAAATGCCGGAACGCTGGATGGGCCTCTATGCCAACAATGCCCAGCTCGAGGATCTCGGCCCCTATATGGCCAAATGGGATGATGCCAAGACGCTCGGCGACCGCGCCAAGCAGTTCGGCTCGACCGTCAACAACACTCAGTTCATGATCCCCTACGGCTACTATGTGAACGCGCTGTTCTGGAACAAGAAGCTGTTCAAGGAGGCCGGCCTCGACGGACCGCCGGCGACGCTCGACGATTTCATCGCCGATTCCAAGAAGATTTCCGCGCTCCCGGGGAAGTACGGCTACTGCCTGCGCGGCGGGCCGGGCGCCTTCAACGGCATGCACATGTTCATGAACATTGCTGCCGGCAAGGGCGGCTACTTCAACGAGGACGGCACTTCGACGATCAACGAAGAAGGCTCGGTCAAGGGCCTGCAGATGCTGGCCGACATGTACAAGGACGGATTGGCGCCGAAGGATGCGGTGAGCTGGGGTTTCAACGAAACGGTCACCGGCTTCTATTCCGGCACCTGTGCCATGCTCAACCAGGATCCGGACGCGCTGCTCGGCATCGCCGACAAGATGAGCGCGGACGATTTCGCCGTGGCGCCTTTGCCGGTCGGGCCGAGCGGCAAATCCTATCCGACGCTGGGCTATGCCGGCTGGGCGATGTTTGCCAACTCGCAGCACAAGGACGACGCCTGGAAGCTGATGGCGACGCTTCTGTCGCCGAAGGACAATCTGGAATGGGCCAAGGAAGTCGGCGTCGTCCCGATCCACAACGGCGCCGACCAGGATCCCCATTTCAAGACGGAGCAGTTCAAGGGCTGGTTCACGGAGCTCAGCGACAGCTCCAAATATGAAATGGTCACCCCGCCGACGCATCTGGAGAACCTCGGCAATTTCGTCGACCAGGTGGCGATCAAGAATTTTCAGGAAGTGCTGCTTGGCCAGAAGACGGCCAAGGACGTCGCCGACCAATGGGCTGCCTTCCTGACCAAGGAACAGCAGGACTGGCTGGCGAAGAACAAGAAGTAAGCGCCTCTTTTTCCTCCTCCCCGTTCTACGGGGAGAAGGTGGCCCGATAGGGTCGGATGAGGGGCGGCGCTATGCCTCGATTGGTTCGCGCTGCCCCTCATCTGCCTGCCGGCATCTTCTCCCCGTGAACGGGGAGAAGGACGCTGTTCCAGACGCCGCTCCAGGGAGCCGATCCTCAGCCAATGACCTACGCCGTGTCCGAAATACGATCCGCCGGCAAGCCGCGTCGCAAGCGGCTATCCCACGCCGCCATCGAGCCATGGCTCTATCTCAGCCCGGCGATCATCCTGCTGGTCGTCGTGCTTTTGGTGCCGCTGGTCATCGGCATCAGCTACTCCTTCCGCAAATTCTCAGCGTTCAAGTCCGAATATGTCGGGCTCGGGCAGTATCAGGCGATGCTGTCGGATCAGGTGCTGGGGCAGGCGCTGGTCAACACGTTGTGGTGGACCGTCGCCAGCCTTTTCTTCCAGTTCTTCCTCGGCCTTGGCCTGGCGCTCCTGCTCGACAAGCCGTTTCGCGGCCGCAAGGCAGTACAAGCCCTGGTCTTCCTGCCTTGGGCGGTGCCGTCCTTCCTGTCAGGCCTGACCTGGGCCTGGCTGTTCAATCCGATCATCGGCCCGCTGCCGCACTGGCTGTTTGCGTTGGGGCTGAAAGCCCAGCCAACCAATGTGCTGTCTGATCCCTCTACCGCCATGTGGGGGCCGATCGTCGCCAATATCTGGTTCGGCATTCCGTTCTTTGCCATCACCCTCTTGGCGGCACTGAAATCCATTCCATCGGAACTGCATGAGGCAGCGGCTATCGATGGAGCCTCGCCCTGGCAGCGCTTCACCAAGGTGACGCTGCCGTTTCTGGCGCCGACCATCGCCATCACCGTGATGTTGCGCACCATCTGGATCGCCACCTTCGCCGACCTGATCTTCGTGATGACGGAGGGCGGGCCGGCCGGCTCGACCAACACGGTGCCGGTCTACATCTATGTCAGCGCCTTCAAATCGCTGGACAAGGGCTATGCCTCGGCGGTGGCGGTGCTGTTGCTGATCCTGCTCATCGCCTATGCGATCGCCCTGATCGGCATCCGTCGCACGCTGGTGAGGCACGTCTGATGATCGCAGGACGCACAGCCTCGCAGCGCTTCTTCGGCGGCATCGGCCTCTACGCGGCAATCGCGGCCTACGTGTTCTTTTCCCTGTTCCCGATCTACTGGACGCTGAAGATCTCGGTCACGCCGGAGCGGCTGCTCTATTCCGAAGGCATCACCTTCTGGCCATCGCACATGACGCTGCAGAACTTCGTCACCGTGCTCGAGACGACCGATTTTCCGCGCTATTTCCTCAACAGCGTCATCGTCTCGGTCTCGACGGCGGCACTGGTGACGATCATCGCCACGCTCGCCGGCTATGCCATGTCGCGCTTCACCTTTCGCGGCAAGGCAGCCCTGGCGCTGATGTTGCTGCTCACCCAGACTTTTCCGCTGGTGATGGTCATTCCGCCGATCTACCGCGTGATGGGGCAGATCGGCCTGATCAACAGCCTGACCGGGCTGATCATCATCTACACCGCCTTCAACACGGCCTTTGCCACCTTCCTGATGCAGTCGTTCTTCGACGGCATCCCCAAGGATTTGGAAGAGGCCGCGATGATCGACGGCTGCACCCGCGCGCAGGCCATGCGCAAGGTGATCGTGCCGCTGACGCTGCCCGGCATGGGCGCGACGCTCGGCTTCGTCTTCACCGCCGCCTGGAGCGAGCTTCTGTTCGCGCTGATGCTGATTTCCAGCGACGACCAGAAGACCTTCGCCGTCGGCCTGCTCACCTTTATCGGCAAGTTCGCCGTCGACTGGGGACAGATGATGGCGGCATCCATCCTGGCGCTGATCCCGGTCTGCATCTTCTTCGCCTTCCTGCAACGCTATCTCGTCACCGGCCTGACCGCCGGCGCCGTCAAAGGATAGATCGATGGCCTCTGTTACGCTCGAAAAGGTCCGCAAGGACTATGGCGCCGTCCGTGTCCTACACGCGGTCGACCTTCAAATCGCCGATGGCGAGTTCGTCGTCCTGGTTGGGCCGTCAGGCTGCGGCAAGTCCACGCTTTTGCGCATGATCGCCGGGCTGGAGGAGGCTTCCGGTGGCGAGATCCGCATCGGCGAGCGGCTGGTCAACGACGTGGCACCCAAGGACCGCGACATCGCCATGGTTTTCCAGTCCTACGCGCTCTAGCCGCATATGGACGTGTCGAAGAACAGGGGCTTCAGCCTGCTCCTGAAGAAGGCGGAGAAAACGACGATCGACGCCAGGGTGGACGGCGCCGCCAAGCGGCTCGGGCTCGACACGTTCCTGCAGCGCCTGCCGCGGCAACTGTCCGGCGGCCAGCGCCAGCGCGTCGCCATGGGGCGTGCCATAGTGCGCGATCCCAAGGTTTTCCTGTTCGACGAGCCGCTGTCGAACCTCGACGCCAAGCTGCGCGTCCATATGCGCGCCGAGATCAAGGCGCTGCATCAGCAGCTGAAGACGACATCGGTTTATGTCACGCATGACCAGATCGAGGCGATGACCATGGCCGACCGGATCGTCGTCATGCATGACGGGTTGATCCAGCAGGTCGGCGCACCGCTCGATCTCTATGATCGGCCGGCCAACATGTTCGTCGCCGGTTTCATCGGTTCCCCCGGCATGAATTTCCTGCCGGCGATGGTTCGCAACGGTGGTGAGGCCGTACTGGCCGATGGCCAGGTGCTGCGCTTGCCGGAAGGCCTGCCGCTGACGGACGGTGACGCCATCACCGTCGGTCTGCGGCCCGAGCATATCAAGTTGGCGGATGAGGGCGCGTTGAAGGGGGAGGTGGGTGTGGTCGAGCCTCTCGGCCTTTCGACGCAGTTCTACGTCAAGCTGGCCAGCCAGCAGCTTTGCGTCTTTGCCATGGGCCGTGCCGGCGTGAAGCCCGGCGACGAGGTGAGGTTGGTTGTCGAACCAGACCAATTGCATCTGTTCGATCTGAAAAGCGGTGATCGCATCGGCTGAGGGGGACTCAGCCGGGCGGCGGGCAGCCGTATGAGGCGCCGATGTCGGGCGGGAAATACAGGTAACGCTACATTTCAATTGGATAAAATAGCGGAACGTCCAACAGACATTTCCGGAACCTAACAGGACCACTCGGACCTTTGCGTCTACAACGCAAGACCTTAGTCCCGCCGTCTTCTCAAAAGAACGGAGGTCGTTTCGCCACGAATTAGGCCGCCGTCGGAGTTAGTCAACACCGACGGCGGCGCCTGCAATATGGGCGAGTGGGTTGTGTGCGGATATGGTGTGATCGCGGAAGTGGATTGTAGACCGCTAACCGCGAGGGCTTCTTTTGGACAGCGGCGAACTGTCCAACGGGTTCTCAGCCGACTTGGCCGATCGCCGCTCCTTCAGCCAAAGGGACTTCTTTCTCCTTGCCAGGTTCTCGTCTCGAACGCTGTCGTCGGCGGTCACTCCGCCATGCATCGCGGCAATCACGTAGTCGGCTCTGTTGGTTCGAAAGTCGCCTTTTTGTACGGACATCGTTTTCTCCCAGTGCGAGGCATTTCCCCCCTTTTTTCCTGACGCTGAAACTAACTGCCTATCCGTGGTGCAAGTCTACCAATCGCCGATTGTATTAAAACGATACACTCAAGGCGGCACGATCGCACGAGAGGAGCCAATACCGGCGGGGCTCCTTCATTGACCCTGTTGTGATC
>NZ_RZOM01000292.1:0-6121 GCF_003999175.1 Mesorhizobium sp. M7A.F.Ca.ET.027.03.2.1
GGATTGGGGTCGTTGGTCTGCGCCGACGCGGGCACGACGATTGCCATCGCCGTCGCAAGCACTGCCGCAAATCGAATGACCGCCTCAGCCGCCATCAACGGGTTTCCTTCCCTCGATCACAGTTTCCGTGAAAGCCTGGGCGGCAACAAGGTCGATTTGCCTGGTGTAGTCGGCTGCGTTGGCAGCCGGGATGCCAAGCCGGAACACGCCGGCGGCGGTCGGTCCGCCGATGATCTTCAGCCCGCTGCTGCCGAGGAAGGCGGATATGTCCGACATCTTGGCATCCGGCTTGAACTTGACCAGGGCGAACGGCATTTTCGCCGGATCGTTTTCCGCGCCGGCAATCTCGAAATCATTGCCCTTGCCGCCGGGTTCGACAAACGACTGCACCATGACCAGGGCCAGCAGAACCGCGGCTGCTGCCCAGGCGACACCGACCGGCACCGCCATGAAGCGGCCCCAGGCCTGCGCCAGCCACGACGATCCTGCCGGCTTGCGCGCAGGCCCGGCCTCGGCGTCGAGTGCCTTGGCAAAGCGGCTGAGCGCATCGGTCGGCGGCCGGATTGCTTCGTTGGCGGCCGTGGCGCCGGAGAATTCGGCTTCAGCCTCGCCAAGGGCGGCAAGTGCGGCCGGATCGCTGGCCAGCCACTCCTCGACCGCTTCCAGGTCGGAACCTTCCAGCGAGCCGTTCAGGTAGAATGGCAGCAGCGTTTCCATTTCGTCGCGGCGCGACATCTTTTCAGCGGCACTCATGGCCACCCCCTGTCGTAACCGGCGGCCTTGATGGCCTCGCCGAGTTTCTTGCGGGCGTAGAACATCCGGGTCTTGACGGTGGCGACCGGAATGTCGAGCACCTCGCCGATCTCGCTCACCGACTGTCCGTGATAATAGGCAAGATCGATGACCACGCGATGCTCTTCGGGCAAGGCGTCGACGAAGCGCCGCAGGGCGGCGGCCTTGTCTTCCTTCATGGTGACGACTTCCGGCGTGTCCGCGCCATCGGGCACCGCGGCGGCGGCCTCGTCGTCGATCCAGTCTTCCTTCTTCTTGCGCAGAAAGGACAGCGCCTTGAAACGGGCGATGCCGAGCAGCCATGTCGAGACTTCGGAACGCCCTTCGAAGCCGGGCGCCTGGCGCCATAGCTCGAGGAAGACTTCGTTGGCGATATCGTCGGCCATCATTTCCGATCCCGTCTGGCGCGCCACGAAGCGGTAGACCCGCGCGTGGTGACGCATGAACAGGAGCCGCACGGCGGCACGGTCGCCTTTCGCGACCCGGTCGACGAGAGCGCGATCGGTCTCCGTCGCTGCCGTCATGGCCGGTCGAGCCGCCTGGCTCCTGTCTGCTCTGTCGCTGATCGGTCCAAAAAGGTTCATCCTCCGCCAAGGAATTTTTGGGAGGCTAACCGAAGTAAGGAAGTGTTGCCAGAGGCAGGGTCTTCCCTTCCCCCACAAGGGGGGAAGGGAAGAGTTCTGCGCGCCCGCTCACTCCAAGAAAGATTTAGCCTTCATCGTCTCCGGTATTGCCACACCCAGCCGGCTCAGCACTGTCGGCGCCAGTTGCAGCTGGTCGAGCAGCGCGTCGGCCTGCGGACCCTTACCTTGTCCAAAATAATACAGCGCGAAATCCTGCATCTCGTCGTCATGGCCGCCATGATGGCCACGATCGGTCTGGCCGTGATCGGCGGTGACGATCACCTCATAGCCGGCTTCGATCCAGCGCGGCAGGAAGGCGGCCAGCATCCCGTCCATCGCATAGACGGCATGGTCCATCTCGTGGCAGTCGTGGCCGAAGCGGTGTCCCATCGAGTCCAGCGTGCAGGTGTGCAGGATGCCGTAGTCGATGCCATGGCGTTTCGTCAGCATCGTCAGCGTCGCGAACAGGTCGACATCGCTCGGCGTCATCTGGTTGCGAAGATTGTAACCGGTCATGGTGTGGAAGCGGCCATGCGTGATCGACCCGCCTGGCTCGTCGAACTCCATGTCCTCGACCACGTCGAACGGATAGGCGCGGAAGAATTCCGACCAGTAGGAATGCGTCACCGCCCCCGTCTTGCCGCCTGCCTTGCTGACTTCGGAAAAGATATCGGGCTGCTCGACGCGGAACCGGTTCTCGTTGGAGAGAATCCCGTGCACCTGCGGTGAGACCCCGGTGTGGATCGACGCATAGCAGCAGGCCGAGGTCGACGGCAGCACCGAGCGCATCTTCCAGACGCGCGCCTCGCCCGATTGCACCCAGCCTTCGAGATTGCCCATCAGCCGGCGCCAGTTCCGGTAAGGCACGCCGTCGAGGATGATCAGCAGAAGCTTGGACTTGAGCGCCACGGGCTGCTCCATGCGGTTGGCAGTTGAAACGGGAACGCCGTGTGCCGTCTTGAGCACACGGCGTTCTTGATAGATGAAATCGGACGATCAGAGTCCGCTCAAGCGTTGAGCCAGCACTCGGCAAGCGCGTAGCCGTCCATCATTTCGCCGATAGGGCTCTTGGCATAGCCGCCGATCTTGCTGGTGGCGGCCGCGTCGATGAACTGGTTGAAGAAGGGCACGATCAGCCCGCCTTCGTCACGCATCATCACTGCCATGTCGTGGTAGATCGCCTGGCGCTTGGCCTGGTCGAGCTCGCCGCGCGCGGTAAACAGCATCTTGTCGAATTCCGGCCGCTTGAAGCGCGTGTCGTTCCAGTCGGCTGTCGAGACATAGCCGGTGGAATACATCTGGTCCTGCGTGGCGCGTCCGCCCCAGTAGGAGAGCGAGAAAGGCTGCTTGTTCCAGACCTCCGACCAGTAGCCATCGCCGGGCTCGCGCTTGATCTCGATCTTGATGCCGGCTTTGGCGCAGGACTGCTGATAGAGCTGTGCGGCATCGACCGCGCCCGGGAAGGCGACGTCCGAGGTGCGCAGCACGATCGAGCCGCTGTGGCCTGACTTCTTGTAGGCTGCCGCCGCCTTGTCCGGATCGAACTTGCGCTGTTCGATGTCGGGGGAAAACAGCGGATAGGCCTCGTTGATCGGAAAGTCGTTACCCACTGAGCCATAGCCGCGCAGGATCTTTTCCAGCATCTCGTCGCGGTCCATGGCCAGCTTCAGCGCCATGCGCAGATCGTTGCCGTCGAAAGGTGCGGTGTCGCAGAACATGTTGAACGGATAGTAGCCCTTGCCCGAGACGTTCTCGATGGAGACGCCCGCGATGCGCTTGACGAGATCGACGACCTTCGGCTCGACGCGGTTGATCATGTGCACCTGGCCGCCCTGCAGGGCTGCAAGCCGTGCGGTCGCATCATTGATGACGATGATCTCGACCTGGTCGGCATGGCCGGCCTTGTCGCCCAGCCAGTAATTGGCGAAACGCTCGCCGCCATGGCGCACGCCTGGCTGGTTGACGCTGACCTTGTAGGGTCCGGCGCTGATGCCGGCATTCGGATCGTCCTTGCCGCCATTCGGCTGGATGGTGAGATGGTAGTCGGCCATCAGATAAGGGAAGTCGGCATCGGCGTCGCCGAGCGTGACGATGACTTCCTTGCCGCTCGCCTTGACGCCCTTGATGTTCTTGAGGATGCCGAGTGCTCCGGACTTGGACTTCTCGTCCGCATGGCGCTCGATGGTGGCGGCAACATCCTCCGCGCCGACCGTCTTGCCATTGTGGAACTCGATGCCGTCTCGGATCTTGATTGTCCAAGTCTTGGCGTCGGCCGAGGCGCCAATCTCCTCGGCAATCAGGTTGACCAGCTTGTTGTCCGGTGTGAGGCGCACGAGATACTCGCCCCAAAGCTTGCCGAAGCTGAAGGTAACCTGGCTGAGGTTCAGTGCCGGATCGAGGCTGTTGGTCGATTCACCGCCCTGCAGGCCGGCCTTGATGGTGCCGCCCTTGACCGGCGTTTGGGCGAAAGCCTTGCCGGCCAATGCCGGTATCAGCGCTGCCGACACGCCGAGCGCGGCGGCGCGCCCAAGAAAGGCGCGGCGCGATATCCGGCCTTGACCTGCGAGTTCGGCGAGATAATCGAGTTCAGTCTTCATGTCCTACCCCTGTTTTAAAAGTCGTGCGAGCAGCGCTCGTCCCGAAGGACGTTTGGCGCTCTTGTGTTGCATCCGGATGACGGTCGCCGGCGCCCCATGTGGCGGCTTGGTCTGGTGCAATTCCCAGGGGAAGCGCCATGCGCTTCTTCTGGGAGAACCGGTTCCAGTTTCCCCGAATTGCTTTAGTTGCCCGCGCTGGTCATGCGCCGTCCCTTGATTGCCTTTTCCAGCCAGCCGATTTCCATCTCTGGAACCGAGGAGAGCAGCAGGTCGGTGTAGGCGTCGAAGGGCGGGCTTAGCACCTGGCTCTTGGGGCCGTAGCGCACCACCTCGCCGCGATACATAACCGCGATCGAATCGGCGATCGACTTCACCGTGGCGAGGTCGTGCGTGATGAAGAGGTATGCGACGTTCTCCTCCTTCTGCAAATCGAGCAGCAGCTTGAGGATGCCGTTGGCGACCAGCGGATCGAGCGCAGAGGTCACCTCGTCGCAGATGATCAGCTTCGGCTTGGCGGCAAGCGATCGGGCGATGCAGACACGCTGTTTCTGGCCGCCGGAAAGTTCGGCCGGATAGCGGTCGGAAAAGCCCTTGCCCATCTCGATCTTGTCGAGCAGTTCGGCGACGCGCCTGTCGCGCTCGCGGCCGCGTATGCCGAAATAGAATTCGAGCGGCCGGCCGATGATGGTGCCGACGGTCTGGCGCGGGTTCATCGCCACGTCGGCCATCTGGTAGATCATCTGCAACTGGCGCAAATCTTCCTTCGGCCGGTCAACCAGCCGATTTGCCAGCGGACGCCCGTCGAAGGTGACGGTGCCCTGTTCGGGCGGCAGCAGGCCAGTGATGGCGCGTGCCAGCGTCGATTTGCCGGAGCCTGACTCGCCGACGACGGCCAGCGTCTGACCCGGATAGATGTCGACCGAGACGTTCTTCAGCACCTTGATGTCGCTGCGGCCATAGGCGGCGGTGACGTTCTTCACCGACAGGAATGGCGACGTGCCGGGTTTCTGCTCCTGATGCTCGATCTCATGCACCGAGACCAGCGCATTGGTGTATTCTTGGCGCGGCTCCTTGATGATCTGCCTTGTGCCGCCCCATTCGACCAGCCTTCCATGGCGCAGCACCATGATCTCGTCTGAGACCTGGGCGACGACGGCAAGGTCGTGGGTGATGTAGAGCGCAGCGACATGGGTGTCGCGGATGGCATCCTTGATCGCCGCCAGCACGTCGATCTGCGTCGTCACGTCGAGCGCCGTTGTCGGCTCGTCGAAGACGATCAGGTCCGGCTCGGAGCACAGCGCCATCGCCGTCATCACGCGCTGCAACTGGCCACCCGAAACCTGGTGCGGAAAGCGCTCGCCGATGGTTTCAGGGTTCGGCAGGCTGAGCTTCTTGAACAGCGCAACCGCGCGCTTCTCGGCCTCGGCCCGCGTTGCCGTACCGTGCAGCAGCGTGGCTTCCACCACCTGGTCCATCAGCCGGTGCGCCGGGTTGAAGGCGGCTGCCGCCGATTGCGCGACATAGCAGACCTCGCGGCCGCGTAATTTGCGGAAGCCGTCCTTGCCGCCCTTGAGGATGTCGCGGCCGTTCAGGATCACCTCGCCGCCGGTGATGCGCACGCCGCCGCGGCCATAGCCCATCGACGACAGGCCGATGGTCGACTTGCCGGCGCCGGACTCGCCGATCAGGCCGAGCACCTTGCCTTTTTCAAGCGTCAGCGAGACATCGTGCACCAACACGATGTTCTTTGGCGGCTCGCCGGGCGGGAAGACGGTGGCTTCGATGCGCAGGTTGCGGATGTCGAGCAGCAGGCCTGATTTCGCTTTGGTGTCGGCCATCACCCGCGTCCTCCCTTGAGGCTGGTCGTCCGGTTGAGCACCCAGTCGGCAACCAGGTTGACGGAAATCGCCAACAGGGCGATCGCCGCCGCCGGGATAAGCGCGGCCGCGATGCCGAAGACGATGCCATCCTTGTTTTCCTTGACCATGCCGCCCCAGTCGGCGTCCGGTGGCTGCACGCCAAGGCCGAGGAACGACAGCGTCGACAGGAACAGCACGGCATAGATGAAGCGTAGGCCGAGTTCCGAAACCAGCGGCGACAATGCGTTGG
>NZ_RZOM01000293.1:0-6121 GCF_003999175.1 Mesorhizobium sp. M7A.F.Ca.ET.027.03.2.1
GCCAACAGCAGAGCCACTATCTCCTGCATGTGCTGCGGCTTGGCGAAGGCGCCGAAATCCTGGTGTTCAATGGCCGCGACGGGGAGTGGTCAGCGGCCATATCAGCGAAGACGAAAAGGGCGGTGCGGCTGAAGGTGTCAGCGCTGCAGCGGCCGCAGCCGCCGCTGCCTGATCTCGTCTACTGCTTTGCGCCACTGAAGCAGGGCCGGCTCGACTATCTCGTGCAGAAGGCGGTCGAGATGGGCGCCGGCATCCTGCAGCCGGTCATCACCCAGCACACGCAAGTGGCCAAGCCGTCGATCGATCGCCTGCGCGCCAATGTCGTCGAAGCCGCCGAACAATGCGGCATCCTGGCGGTGCCTCAGGTGCGCGAAGCCGAAAAATTCGACCGCCTGCTGACCGGTTGGGACACAGAGCGACGGCTGATCTTCTGCGATGAGGATGCTTCGACCAACAATCCGCTGGCCGCGCTGCAGGCGGTCAAGGAAAAGAAGCTTGGGCTGCTGGTCGGGCCGGAGGGCGGTTTTTCCGACGACGAGCGCAAGATGCTGCGCGCCCTGCCCTTCGTCACCGCCATTCCGCTCGGCCCGCGTATCCTGCGCGCCGACACCGCGGCGGTGGCCGCGCTCGCGGTGATGCAGGCAACTGTCGGAGACTGGTGAGACGTCATCCCTTGCAAGGGATGCAGAGTTCCAGCAACGTTCAATTCCTGTTGACCTGTGGCTCAGGATTTTTCGCTTGATCGTCTGCTGACATTTCGTCCATTTACCGCCGGCGGTCATCCGGCCGCCTCTGAGGGTACCATCATGGCGCGCGATACGACCGATTTCCGCCCGATCGAAGGTGTCGACGAACTCGTCGAGCATCTGGCCGAAGGCAACAAGCCGCGCGACAAATGGCGCATCGGCACCGAGCACGAGAAATTCCCCTTCTATGTCGACGGCAATGCACCGGTCCCCTATGGCGGCGAGCGCGGCATCCGCGCCATTCTCGAAGGCATGCAGTCAAAGCTCGGCTGGGATCCGATCGTCGATGACGGCCGCATCATCGGCCTGGTCGAGCCGACCGGTCAGGGTGCGATTTCGCTGGAACCCGGCGGCCAGTTCGAGCTTTCCGGCGCACCGCTGGAAACGATCCACCAGACCTGCCGCGAGGGCAACGCCCATCTGGCGCAGGTGCGCGAGATCGCCGAGCCGATGGGCATCCGTTTCCTCGGCCTCGGCGGCAGCCCGAAATGGTCGCTGGCCGAGACGCCGAAAATGCCGAAATCGCGCTATGAGATCATGACGCGCTACATGCCCAAGGTCGGCACCAAGGGCCTCGACATGATGTACCGCACGTGCACGATCCAGGTGAATCTCGACTTCGAGAGCGAGGCCGACATGCGCCGCAAGATGCAGGTGTCGTTGAAGCTGCAGCCGCTGTCGACGGCATTGTTCGCCAATTCGCCTTTCACCGAAAGCCACCCGAACGGCTTGCAGAGCTGGCGCGGCGATATCTGGCGCGACACCGACAACCAGCGCTCGGGCCTGCTCGAATTCTGCTTCTCGCCCGATTTCGGTTTCGCCGACTATGTCGAATGGGCGCTCGACGTGCCGATGTATTTCGTCATCCGCGACGGCCACTATCACGACATGACGCACATCACCTTCCGTCAGTTCATGGCCGGGGCCGCGCGCAATCAGGTGCCGGACGGGCTGCCGACAATGGGCGACTGGGCGAACCATCTGTCGACGCTGTTCCCGGACGTGCGGCTGAAGCGCTTCCTTGAGATGCGCGGCGCCGATGGCGGGCCATGGCGGCGCATCTGCGCGCTGCCTGCGTTCTGGGTCGGGCTGCTCTATGATGAAGCCGCACTCGATGCCGCCGAGGCGTTGACGTCGAGCTGGACGTATGAAGAAACGCTGGCGATGCGCAACGCCGTGCCGGAACAAGGCATTTCCGCACCGTTCCGCAACACCACGCTGCGCGAGATCGCGCGTGACGTGATGGTCATTTCCCGCATGGGCCTGAAGAACCGTGGCAAGAAGAACCGCGACGGTTATGACGAGACCTCGTTCCTCAACACGCTCGACGAGGTCGTGGCGCGCGGCACAACCAGCGCCGAGGAGATGCTGTCGGCCTACCACACGCGCTGGGGCGGCTCGATCGAGCCGGTTTTCATGGAATACGCCTATTAACCCTCGGATCTGGCAAAGCTGACCGGCCGGCAAAAGTCGCTTCAATCGGAAGTGGAAACAAACTAGGCTTCTTCGGCGAGGATTTCCGGAGGAGAGACCAATGCCTTCCTTGTTCGACATGCTGACACAGGCCCAGAACGGCAACGGCATGCAGGCCCTTGCCCAGCAATACGGGCTTTCGATGCAGCAGACGCAAGCCGCGGTCGCCGCATTGCTGCCGGCCTTTTCGCAGGGGCTGCAGCGCAACACAGCCGACCCTTACGGGCTCGGCGCCTTCATGACGGCGATGGCCAGCGGCCAGCACGCCAAGTATTTCGAGGACGCAGCCCGGGCCTTCTCGCCGCAAGGCGTCGATGAGGGCAACGGCATTCTCGGGCACCTGTTCGGCTCGAAAGACCTGTCTCGCGCCGTGGCCAGCCAGGCGGCGCAAGCCAGCGGCGTCAATCAGCAGATCCTGCAGCAGATGCTGCCGGCCATCGCCTCGATGGTCATGGGCGGGTTGTTCAAGCAGACGACAAATCAGATGCAGGCCGCCGGCGGTTTTGGCGGCGGCGGCAACAATCCGCTCGGCGAGATCATCGAGCAGATGATGCGGCAAGGCGGCGGAATGCAGGCCCCGGCGCCGCAGCCGCGCCAGGCGCCGCCACCCCAGAACCCGATGGACAACCCGCTCGGCAAGGTATTGCAGGACATGTTCGGCGGCGGTGCGGCTCAGCCACAGCCGCAAAGCCAGCCGCAGCCGCAGCCGCAGCCCAATCCCTACGGCGAAAATCCACTTGGCAAGGTGCTGCAGGACATGTTCGGCGGTGGCGCGCCTCAGCCGCAGCCGCAGGGGCGGGCGCAGCCGCAGACACAAAGCCCCTACGGAGACAATCCGCTGGGGAAAATCTTCGAGGAGATGCTGCGGCAAGGTGGCGGTGGCTTAGGCGGCATCCCTGGCGGACAGCCGGCGCCGCAACAGCCTCAAGCGCCCCCACAGCAGCGTCAGGCACCGCAGCCACAGGCCGATCCGAGCGGCAGGCCGAAAAATCCGTTCGACGACCTGTTCGGCAAGATGTTCGAGACCGGCGCCCAGCAGCGTGACGACTACCAGAAGGGAGTCGAGACGATCTTCGACCAGTTCAAGCGGGATATGGACCGACGGTAGGCGACATCCGTGGGTAAGAGACTGGAGCAGATGCGCCGCAATCCGCGCGGCGACTGGTCGATAGCCGATGTGAAGGCGGTTTGTGACGAAGCTGGTGTCCAATGCGTGCCGCCAAGGTCAGGCGGTTCACACTACAAGGTCTATCATTCGGCAATGACCGATATTTTGACTGTGCGTTTCAAACGCCCGATCAAACCCGTATATATCCGAAAGCTCGTGGCATTTATCGGCGAGGCAAAGAGACATGATGGACAGACTTGAATATCCGGTCGTCATTGCGCCACTTTCTGCAGAGGATGGAGGCGGTTTTTCGGCTTTGGTGCCTGATCTGCCAGGTTGCGTGAGTGATGGCGACACTCCTGAAGAGGCCATCGCTAATGTCCAAGACGCCATAGCATCTTGGATAGCGGCCGCGCATGAGCTCGGCAGATCGATACCAAGGCCATCGCGAAAGCTGGCATTCGCCTGACAGCCAAAGGAAAAGCCCGGTCCTGGGAGGACCGGGCAGAGTGCAGGCGGGCCGGGGGGATCCGGCAGGGAGTGGGAGCCTGCATACTCGTCAGTCGCGTCGAACCCCGAAAAGGTTCGCGGCAACCTAAACAACAAGCATCAGATCAGGCCACCTTGCGCGCGATGTCCTCGATCGTTTCGACGCGATCGCTGGCGATTTCGCGCAGCATCGCCGTCGGGTCGCGGCCAAACGGCACGTCGATGGCGACGTGCAGGTCGCCGCGCGTCAGGCCGATATCGGCGAGTTCGGCGTCCGACATCTCGCCAAGACGGTAGAAGGCGCGGCGGTTTTTCCAGGCGCGGTAGACGTTGGAGACAGTGTTGGCCACGCGCGTCGCAACGGCCGGACGCGAGGTGATGCGCGAGGTCTCGGTGGCGAAATCGAACGTGGTCATGTCGGTCTCCTTCAGACTCGAACGGGCAAAACCAGGCGATCGGCGCTGGCGACAGCGGCCGTTCCGGCTTCGATTCACATGCCTTCATGTGGACACTGCCAATTTGCCATTGAGTGATTGATAAATCCAACGAATGTTTCTAATCTTTACCATCAACGCTAGTGATGGATCATGTCGATGAAATCGCCGCTCGATCTCGATCAATTGCAAACTTTCATCTCGATTGCCGACACCGGCAGCTTCACCAGAGCGGCCGAAGAGGTGCACCGGACCCAGTCGGCGGTGTCGATGCAGATGCGCCGGCTGGAGGAGCGGCTCGGCAAGCCGCTGTTCGAAAAGGACGGGCGCACCAACAGGCTGACCGAGGAAGGCGACAAGCTGCTTTCCTATGCGCGGCGGCTGCTCTATCTCAACCGTGAGACGCTGGCTGCCTTCGACGACCGGCGGCTCGAAGGCACGATCCGCATCGGCACGCCCGACGACTATGCCGACCGTTTCCTGCCCGAGATCATGGCGCGGTTCACGCGCTCCAATCCGCGCGTCGAACTGACCGTCATCTGCGAGCCGACACCGGGGCTGGTCGAGCATATCAAGCGCGGCAATCTCGACCTCGCGCTGGTGACTCACAACGACGTACGCGGCCAGTCGGAGGTGGTGCGGCGCGAACCGCTGCTGTGGGTCACCTCGGCCAACCATGCGACGCATGAGCAGGAAACGCTGCCGATGGCCTTCGGCCGGCCGAACTGCATCTGGCGGCGCGCCGCCGTCGATGTGCTCGACCAGCAGAATCGCGACTATCGCATCCTGTTCACCAGTTTCTCTGCCACCGTCATCACAGCCGCGGTGCTTTCGGGCCTCGCGATCTCGGTGCTGCCGGAATGCGCGCTGCGGCCCGGCATGCGGGTGCTGAGCGAAGCCGACGGCTTCGGCGCCCTGCCCGATTGCCGCATCGGCATCATGCGCGGCCAGACGTCGCGGCCGGAGATCGTCGATGCGCTCGCCCGCCATATTTCGGAAAGCCTGGACAACATCTCCGTGCCGGTCGGTGAAGATCCCGGGACATTCGATTTCGCGGCACTCGCCTTCACCAAGCTGCGGCGAACCAAGCCGAACCAGATTCTGCCCGGCTGGTAGGCAGGGTCAGGTATGCGGGTTATGAACGGCTGGCCCGACGCAACCGCCTTGACGCGGGCGCCCAACCGTTCCCCAATCGACCGATGAGCGAAGCAGCATCCGAATCACGCACCAACGCCGCCGAATACACGGTGAGCGAGATTTCCGGCGCGCTGAAGCGCACGGTCGAGGACGTTTTCGGCAATGTGCGGGTGCGTGGCGAAATATCAGGCTACCGAGGACCGCATTCGTCCGGTCATGCTTATTTCGCGTTGAAGGACGACCGTGCCCGTCTCGACGCCGTGGTCTGGAAAGGCACGATGAGCCGGCTGAAATTCCGTCCCGAAGAGGGCATGGAGGTGATCGCCACCGGCAAGCTCACCACCTATCCCGGCAAGTCCAACTACCAGATCGTCATCGACAATCTGGAGCCTGCCGGCGCCGGCGCCCTGATGGCGCTGCTGGAGGAGCGCAAGCGGCGGCTGCAGGCCGAGGGGCTGTTCGATACCGGCCGCAAGCGGTTGCTGCCCTTCATGCCGCGCGTCATCGGCGTCGTCACCTCGCCGACGGGATCCGTCATCCGCGACATCATCCACCGCATCAAGGACCGCTTTCCGCTGCACATCCTGGTCTGGCCGGTGCGTGTTCAGGGCGAGACGTCAGGCGCGGAGGTGGCCGCCGCGGTCAACGGCTTCAACGCGCTGGCATGGGACGGCGCCATCCAGCGCCCCGATCTGCTGATCGTGGCGCGTGGCGGCGGCAGCCTCGAAGACCTC
>NZ_RZOM01000294.1:0-6113 GCF_003999175.1 Mesorhizobium sp. M7A.F.Ca.ET.027.03.2.1
GTGTTGGGCTTGAAGGCCAGGCCCCAGAGCGCAAAGGTCTTGCCTTTGAGGTTGCCCTTGAAATAGCGGTCCACCTTGTCGAAGAGAACCGATTTCTGTGCGTTGTTGCGCTCCTCGACGGCGCGCAGCAGCTTGGCGTCGAATTTGACGCCTTCGGCGGTCTTGATCAGCGCCCGCACGTCCTTGGGGAAGCACGAACCGCCATAACCCAGACCCGGATAGATGAAATGGTAGCCGATGCGGGGATCGCTGCCGATGCCCTTGCGGACCTCCTCGATGTCGGCGCCGAGCTGTTCGGCCAAATTGGCCATCTCGTTCATGAAGCTGATCTTGGTCGCCAGCATACAGTTGGCGGCATATTTGGTGAATTCGGCGCTTCGCACGTCCATCACGATCATCTTCTCGTGGTTGCGGTTGAACGGCGCGTAGAGTTCGCGCATCACAGCCTCGGTGTCCTCGCTGTCGGTGCCGACGATGATGCGGTCCGGCTTCATGCAATCGGCGACCGCGGACCCCTCCTTGAGGAACTCGGGATTCGAAGCGACATCGAAAGCCAGGTCCTCGCGGCCTCTTTTCTTCAACGTGTCGGCAATCCTGGCCTTCACCTTTTCGCAGGTGCCGACCGGCACCGTAGACTTGCCGACGACGATCTTGGGTTTGTCCATTTCGCGGCCGATGGTCTCAGCGACGGCCAGCACATATTTGAGATCGGCCGAGCCGTCCTCGCCCGGCGGCGTGCCGACCGCGATCATCTGGATCTCGCCATGCCTGACAGCGGCGGCGGCATCGGTGGTGAACTTGATGCGGCCGGCGGCATGGTTTTCCTTAACGAGGTTTTCCAAACCGGGTTCGAAAATGGGAACCAGGCCCTGGTTGAGCCGCTCGACCTTGGCGCCGTCGATGTCGACGCACACCACCTGGTGCCCGACTTCGGCAAGGACCGCAGCCTGCACGAGGCCGACATAGCCAATTCCAAACACCGTCAAATTCATTCGGTTTCATTCCCATGCAAGGCAGCGGACCGTTTTCGGTCCCGCCGGTTCAAATCGACTTTCCCAACTACTTTACACTGCATGCCAGCGATTCCGGAAATTGACAGGGTTCGCCGAGCGCCGTGAAGGCAACCCGCTCGATCTGCAGGGAAAGCTTGCGGCCCGGATCCGCGAACGCTCCCATCCAACCCTTCATCGTATCGCTGCCCCAAAAGCTGAAGAATATCTTCTGTGCATGGCTGGGCAGCTTCGCCGGGTCGGTAATCGTGTTCACCAGCTGGCCGTTGACGTACCATCGCAAGCTGTCCTTCTGCCAGACGAAGGCGTAGTCGTTGAAGGCGTTCTCCGTGCCGCCAGGCACGTCGACCAGCTTCTCGTTCTTGCCCTTGCCCGCGATATAGGCATTGACCTGCACCTTGGAAGTGTCCTTGGTCAGCACCTCGAAGTCGATCTCGTCCCAGGGCTGCTTGTCGCTGGGACCGATATAGGTGAAGAACGCCGCGTTAAGGCCGGAGCCGGTGTCGGTCTTCAGCCGTGCCTCATAGGTGCCGTAGCCGAAGCGCTGCTTGGTCTGGATCTCGCCGCAGACGTAGTCGCGATCCTTCAGCGTCTGCTTTTCGAAGCCGAGCGACAGCACATTATTCGACAGTTCGACCATGCCTTTCGACCAGGTGCAATTCTGATGGCTGCCGTTGTTCCAGCCGTCGGAAACATACCAGCGCGCGCGATCGAAGCTTTTGAAATCATCGACGAAGGACGACGATGTCGGAATGTCCTGAGCGTAGGAAGGGGTTGCCAGGAAACCACCGACAGCAGCCAGCAGCAACGCACCGAGCGACCCCAGCCGTCGCCAGGCGGCTTGTCCGGTCCGATATGCGAGAGGCGGCGCGTCAATTGCTGTCGTAGGTTTCGGATTCGACTTCATATCAAACTCACCTTTGCGCTGTGTGTCCCCAACCCAAAATCGACGTGCGAACCGCTCCTGAACGGGCCAACCTTGACCTTCCCTGTGACCCTCTCGATTGCTTCCCGCCTTGCATCAAATCTGTTGCAACAGTTCCGAGCCTTCACGTTTCAACCTCTGCCGGCGCCTGCCGGCCAGGCGAATTCCGCCGAGGCGGCCGAATCGGCGTCCTCGTCGAAGACCATATCCAGCGAATGACGGAGCTCTTTCATCATGCCGTCCTGGCGCGACAGCGCTGCAATGCGGCGTTCGCAATTCAGGATCGACTGTGTCAGTGCGCTGACTTCCGAAGACCGCTTGTCGGACGCTGAGCCGTTTTCCATGGCTTCGACCAGGAAGGCGGCGTTGGTCGACGTTGTCCGGTAGCGATTCTCAAGCCCGATTCTCTCGGCCTCGATCTCGGCCCCAATCTGTTCGAACAGCTTTGCCAGACGATCAAGACGTGAAACATCGGCCTGCCGGTCGCGGGCCGGATCCCTTGATCTGAAACCGAATATCGAGGCCATGAACTCAGGTTCCTGTCATCGCCGGCTTGTGGGCCGGGCTTCTGGCCGATCCCCGCAGCCGGGGCTCAAAAATTCGTGTTGCGTTGTCCTGCTCCTTTTGAGGGAGAGACATCGGACCAATCCGATCGGGGGCCAGTTCGGCTGGTCGTCCACTATGCTGCACCGCAACATAGACTGCCATCGTCGGAGCCGCGAGGCAACCACCCAATTCGTAAACTCATAAATCCGGCCGAAATGGTTTGCGTGATGACGTGCTGCGAGCGGACAAATCGCAAGCACCGGGGTCCGCTCTCAGCGTTCCTTGCCCGTGCTGGTTCCGGCCATCAGAAAGCGCCGCGGCGGCACAGGCTTTTGGCTGGACATAAGGCCGACGCGACGAAACAGCGCCTCGAGCTTGTCGGAAGCCACGCCCTGGACGATGGGGACGAGGTTGGACAGGCTGGCGAAAGCGTAAGCCGCGGCCGATGCCAGCCCCCGCTCAGCCTTGACGTCAAGGAAATTGCGCAGCCGATATTTGTCGCGCACGTGCCGTTCATGCCGCCGCAGCACCGCCTTCGAGCCTTCCGGCAGACTGTCGATCGCCAGCAGCGCCAGATCCGCATCGGCCAAACGCTTCAGGTCCTGAGTCTTGTGGCGGCCGCTCAAAGAATCGGCGCGGACGACGGCGCCGTAGCCGCAGGAGCGAATGACCTTGAACCGCGCCCCGCATGCGACTGCGCGGGCGTAGAGTTCATAGTCCTCGCCCAGCCGCAGGCTCTCGTCGTAGCTCAACCCGTGGCGGTGGAGGAAGGCACGGCTTATCACCGGCTTCAAGAAGCCCAGTTCGCCCCTCTGCACGCGGCGCCTGGAGATGTTGCCTTCGACGAAGCGCTCGAAATCGAGGAATTCCGGATCGGCGGCAAATTGCGGCGCGACGATTTTCGTCGCGTCGCCCGTCGCATCATCCCTGATCAGCATGATGTTGTCGGCTGCGAAATCCCAATCGGCCCCGGCAAACAGGTTGCGAAACCGGCCTTCGAGGAAAAAATCGTCGGCATCAAGAATGCTGATGAACGGCGATTTCGAGCCGGCGATGGCTGCGTTGCGGGCAAAGGAGGGGCCGCGATTGACATCGAGGCGCATCACGGAGAGCCGCCCGCTGCCATCATCGGCGGATCGTGCGACATCGGCGGTGTCGTCGGTAGAGGCATCATCGACAACGACGACCTCCGCCACTTCCGGTTCGCGCAACGCGGATGCGATGGCGACGGCGATTGTCGCTGCGGCGTTTTTTGCCGCGATGATCACGCAGACCTCGGATTTCGTCATCGACATGGATTTGCCTCTCGTACAGGTAATATCGATTTGCCCTCGCCCCGTACTCCTTCGATGCCCTACAGAATTGCCATCAGCACCCAATTTGCCTTCATTCAGCGACTTCCCGGCCGCTCGAAGATGCGGCGGCTGATATCGGCGGACGCCGCCCAGCCGGCTTCGGCCAGATAGCGGACCGGCGCGCGGCCGCACAGTTCCCACAGCACCGTTCGCCGCTGTGGCCACCGCAGCGACGGCAGCCATGGCGCGATGACCATGCTGAGCAGATCCTCATTGCCGATGCGCGACAGGATCCTGGTCGCGCGCTGCGACAGCAGCGTGCCAGCGCCGCCGAGTAGCACATCGGCGGCGCGCAGGCCAAGCAGCAGCGTGTCGTCCAAACCTTGTACGGTTGCGGCATCGAGCAAACGCTGCTGATCCCCCTCGTCGAGGCGGGCGGCGCTGGCACCGATATCACAGACGTAGCCCGCGCAGGGTTCCCGGTTGAAAAGTGCCTTGGCGACGCTGATGCAGGACAAAAGCAAAGTATCGGCCACCGAGGTGAACGGCACCGTCGCACCGGCGATTTCGACCTGTCGCTTGCGCCGCAGAAACCCGTCCGCGTCGCGCGGGCTTGGCGAGCCGGGCTGCTGGAGGCGGTAATGGAGATCTACCGTGGACGACCTCGGCCCGTCGTCCCGGGTCATGTGCTGTTCGCCGAGGAAGCGGACCCACCAGACGGAGTTCGACTTGCCTGATACCTCATAACCGATCTGGCGAAGCGCATCACGCGCCCTGAAAAATCCGAGCGGCGAAACCAGGATGTCGACATCGCCGGACGGCTTCATGAAGTGGTCGTCGTAGAGAAGCTGCTGCTGGAACGGACCCTTCAGAAAAACAAAATCGATCTCGCTGGCGCGCAGCACATCATGGACCGCCATGGAATCCATGATGCAGGACGCGTTCATCGAAACCGTCCTCCTGCGGTAGGTGTCGAGCCATCGGAAAAGCTCAGGCGGCCTCTCAAGCGCGGGTGCGCGCGAAAGGGCCTTGAGGACAAAGGTGGCGACCTTGTTCAGCCTGGCGATGTCGGCAATTTTGGCACCGTCCAGATCACGCATCGAAATGTCGCCCGCGCCGGCGTGCGGCCCGGCAAAATACAATCGCAGGCAGGCCTGTACGTAGGCCACCTCGTCGGCACAGCCGGCGGCGCGCAATCGTTCGTATGAGCCGTCAGGCAAGGCCATTTAGCGCACAATCTCCCAAGAAAGCGGTTTGCGCGAACACTTATGCTGCACGTGCGAAGCAAACATCACCAAAAACCTCGATGCCGTAAAGCCTTTCCTTTTACAGTGCGAATTTTTGCAACCGAAGCGTCTATCGAGATCGCGTCGGAAAGAAGTGAGAACCGCGGCTGAAATATCCTTGCCAGGTCTTTTAGCCGATCCCCGGCCGAATTTTCCAAACAGAAAATTCTTTCCATTAGCAGAGCCTAAAAATAAGCACAAAGCAAACGATTTATGCAAGCAAAATCATATGCTTAAAGAATCAGCACAGGCGCTGCCATCATGCCCAAGGAATCGGCTAAAAAGTGACAAGTTTTAGGCATGGCCGCTCATGTCCTGACGCCAGCAACGTAATTGATTAACGGAAGGTAAAACAGTCTTGACTCATAAATGCTGCCGTGCAGCTATTGCATTGCAGCATAAAAGTGCTGACGGCACTCGACAGGCCGTTTCCAGTCCTAAATCGGAGAGTAAAATGGAACAGAATGTTGAAAAGCATGAATACGAGACACCAAGCCTGACGGTTCATGGTTCGATTGAGACCATCACCCAGGGTGGCGGCGGCAACACGGCGATCGACGCATCGTTCCCCGCGCACACGCCGATCGGCGACCTGACGTTCTCCTGAGACTTATAGCCGTCTCCAGAGTGACATTTTGGGACTCTGGATTCAAAAGCAGACGTAAGAGGGGTCGGGGGGCCAGCCTCCCGACTTCTCCTGCGCCAACCGGAGATGTCGAAGCGTTTTGTCAGTGAGGTGCGGGGATGAACGGGAAGCAATCCGACCATGATCTGGCCGACCACGATAGCGTGAGTGCGACCAAGGATGCCGTGGCTTGCGAGTTCGGCGATGGCTTGGCGCTGCTCAATCTCAAATCCAATGTCTACTACAGCCTGAATGGCGTCGGCGCCTTCATCTGGGATTTGATCCAGGAGCCCCGGTCGATCGGCGACATCCGCAGCGCCGTGCTTGCGCGCTATAATGTCGACCCGGTGCGCTGCCAGGCCGATGTCGACGCATTGCTGAAGGGCCTGACCGATAATGGGCTTGCGAGACGGCATCATGAGGCAC
>NZ_RZOM01000295.1:0-6109 GCF_003999175.1 Mesorhizobium sp. M7A.F.Ca.ET.027.03.2.1
CGATATCCTGATCAACAACGCCGCTCTTTTCGATCTGGCACCGATCGTCGAGATCACCAAGGCAAGCTACGATAAATTGTTTTCCGTCAATGTCGCCGGCACGCTGTTCATGCTGCAGGCAGCCGCCCGCTCGATGATCGCGGCTGGCCGGGGCGGCAGGATCATCAACATGGCAAGCCAGGCCGGGCGACGCGGCGAGGCGCTGGTCGGCGTCTATTGCGCCACCAAAGCCGCCGTCATTTCGCTGACACAGTCAGCGGGGCTCGACCTGATCAAGCACCGCATCAACGTCAACGCGATTGCCCCTGGCGTCGTCGACGGCGAGCACTGGGATCACGTCGATTCGCTGTTCGCCAAATATGAGAACCGGCCGAAGGGCGAGAAGAAGAAGCTGGTCGGCGAGGCAGTGCCGTATGGCCGCATGGGCACGGCGCAGGACCTCACCGGCATGGCGGTTTTTCTCGCCAGCAGCGACGCCGAATACATCGTCGCCCAGACCTACAATGTCGATGGCGGCCAGTGGATGAGTTGAGGGCGGGGGACGGCCTCTGCTCCTCGTCCCGCCGCGGGGAGCAGAGGCCGACATCAGCGGGCGCGTAGCCAGTGCCACCCCTTATCCTCTCCCCGACCGGGAGAGGAGCGTAACGAAGGCCTAGATCCGGCCAAAGGGTAAAACAGATGACCGTGAAACTCTCGTCCTCAAACCTCTCCAAACTGCCCGCTGAGGTCGCCGGGCCGAAGTATGACCGCGCGACATTGAAGGCCGGCATCGTGCATTTCGGCGTCGGCAATTTCCATCGCTCGCATCAGGCCGTCTATCTCGACGATCTGTTCAATTCGGGCATCGGCCATGACTGGGCACTGATCGGCGCCGGCGTGTTCGACGGTGAAAAGATCGGCCGCGGCAAACTGGAAGAGCAGGACTGGCTGACCACGGTGGTCGAGCAGGACAGCGGCCATATGAGCGCCCGGATCACCGGCGCCATGATCGACTTCCTGATGCCCGGCGATGGCGCCGGCATCATCGAACGGCTGGCCGACCCGGCGATCAAGATCGTTTCGCTGACCATCACCGAGGGCGGTTATTTCATCGATCCAGCATCCGGCGTGTTCAACCCGACCCACCCCGACATCGTCGCCGATGCGCAGCCCGGCGCGACACCGAAGACGGTGTTCGGCATCATCCTTGCCGGGCTGGTGCGGCGGCGCGATGAAGGCACCGTGCCGTTCACGGTCATGTCGTGCGACAACATTCCCCACAACGGCCATGTAACCTCGGACGGCGTCATCGGCCTGGCCCGTTTGATCGACGAGGATCTGGCGAACTGGGTCAGCGAGCATGTCGCCTTCCCGAACGGCATGGTCGATCGCATCACGCCGGCCACCACGGACCGCGAGCGCGGCATTCTCGCCAAGGAGTTCGGGCTGGAAGACAACTGGCCGGTGTTTTGCGAGCCGTTCCGGCAGTGGGTGCTGGAGGACCATTTCACCGATGGCCGGCCGCCGCTGGAAAAGGCCGGCGTGCAGTTCGTCAAAGACGTTGCGCCCTATGAATTGATGAAGATCCGCATCCTCAATGGCGGCCACGCGACGATTGCCTATCCGGCCGGCCTGATGGACATCCATTTCGTCCATGAGGCGATGCAGGAGCCACTGGTGAGCGGTTTCCTGGCCAAGCTCGAACGGGAGGAAATCATCCCGACGGTGCCGCCGGTGCCGGACACGGTCCTGGAAGATTATTACCAGCTCATCGAGAGCCGCTTTTCCAATCCCAAGATCGGCGACACGGTGCGCCGGCTCTGCCTCGACGGCTCCAACCGCCAGCCGAAATTCATCATCCCGACCATCGCCGACCGGCTGAAGGCCGGAAAAAGCGTCGCGGGCCTGGCGCTGGAATCGGCGCTATGGTGCCGCTACTGCTTCGGCACGACGGATAGCGGCGCCGTCATCGAGCCCAACGATCCGAGCTGGGACCGGCTGCAGGCAACGGCAAAGGCGGCAAAGGATACTCCCGCCGCCTGGCTCGCGATGGAGGACATCTATGGCGATGTCGGCCGCGCGACCGCGTTTGTCGAGGCCTTCGCCCATGCGCTCAACGTGCTGTGGGCTAACGGCGCACGCGCGACGCTGACGCGCTACCTCGCCGGCAAGCTCTGAGAGCCATTCTCGGCCATGACGCCCGAACTGGTCATCTTCGACTGTGATGGCGTGCTGGTCGACAGCGAGGCGCTCTCCGTCTCGGCGCTGCTCGGCATGGTCAAAGTCGCCGGCGGCAGCGTCAGTGAGGATGCCGCCTACGAGCATTTCCTCGGCAGGAGCATGAAAAGCGTGCGCGAGATCCTCGGCCGCGACTTCGGGCTCGATATCACAGACCTGCACCTGACCGAGATGCGCGTCGAACTGATGCGCAAATTCCGCGAGGAGCTGAAGCCGATCGCCGGCGTCAAGAAGATGCTGCCGAAGCTTGGGCTGCCGTTCTGTGTCGCGTCCTCGGGCACGCTCGACCGCATCCGCTACGCGCTCGACGTCACCGGATTGCTTGGGCTGATGGAACCGCATCTGTTCAGTGCCACCATGGTGGCCAAGGGAAAGCCCGCGCCGGATCTGTTCCTGCATGCCGCCGCCAGCATGCGGGCCCATCCGCGCAAATGCCTCGTCGTCGAGGACAGCCCGGCCGGCATCATTGCTGCGCGCGCGGCGGGGATGCGCGTGTTTGCCTTCACCGGCGGCTCGCATGCCGGCAACCCGACCTTGAAAGCGCGGCTTGCGTCGAGTGAGCCGGACTTTATATTCGCTGACATGCTGCAATTGCCCGATCTGATTGCAGGCCTGGGAGCGAGAGACAGAGCATCTTGACGAAACAGTTCGTTTGCGCGGTCGATGTCGGCACCGGGAGCGCTCGCGCGGGCATTCTCGACACCACAGGCACCTTGCTCGGCCGCGCCGAGCGGCCGATCGCCATGAACCAGCCGAGGCCCGATCACGCCGAACATGATTCGCGCGACATATGGTCTTCTGTCTGCACCGCCGTGCGTGCTGCCCGCGAAAAAGCCGGTGTCGAGCCTGAGGACATTGTCGGCATCTCCTTCGATGCCACCTGTTCGCTGGTGGTGCGCGACCGGCAAGGCGGCCAGCTCAGCGTCTCAACCACGGGCGACAAGCGCTGGGACACCATCGTCTGGCTCGACCACCGCGCCATTGCCGAGGCCGACGAATGCACGGCAAGCGGCCACGCCGTGCTGAATTACATCGGCGGCGTCATGTCACCGGAAATGGCGACGCCGAAGCTGATGTGGCTGAAGCGCAATTTGCCGCGGACGTGGAATGAAGCCGGCTATTTATTCGACCTGACCGATTTCCTGACCTGGCAAGCGACGGGCTCGCTGGCCCGCTCGCAATGCACGCTGACCGCCAAATGGACCTATCTGGCGCATGAGGAGACAGGCTGGCGGCGCGATTTCTTCGAACTCGTCGGCCTCGACGATCTTTTCGAGCACGGCAGCCTGCCGGAAAAGGCCAGTCCCGTCGGCGCCGATATCGGTCGATTGACGGCGCAAGCGGCGGCGGAGCTTGGACTGAGCGAGAAATGCCGGGTCGGCGCCGGGGTCATCGATGCCTATGCCGGCGCGCTTGGCGTGCTCGGCGGCTTTGCCGATGACGAACAGGACATCGGCCGGCATTTGGCGCTGATCGCCGGCACGTCGAGCTGCGTCATGGCGATGTCACCGGATCCGCAGCCCTTCGCCGGCGTCTGGGGGCCGTATTACGGCGCGGCGCTGCCCAGGCTGTGGCTGTCGGAAGGCGGCCAGTCGGCGACCGGCGCCCTGCTCGACCACATCATCCGCTGGCACGGCGCCGGCGGCGAGCCGGATGCCGCCATGCATGCGAAGATCGCCAGGCGTGTCGCCGAGCTGCGCGCCACCGAGGGCGACAACCTCGCCGCAAGGCTGCATGTGCTGCCCGACTTTCACGGCAACCGCTCACCGCTCGCCGATCCGCATGCGGTCGGTGTCGTCAGCGGGCTGACGCTGGACTCCTCCTTCGACAGCCTGTGCAAGCTCTACTGGCGCACCGCCGTCGGCATCGCGCTCGGCGTGCGCCACGTGCTGGAGGCGCTGAACGAGAATGGCTATCTGATCGACACGCTGCACGTCACCGGCGGCCACACCAAGAATCCGCTGCTGATGGAGCTCTATGCCGACGCCACCGGCTGCACGGTGATCGAGCCGCTGGCCGACGAGGCGGTGCTGCTCGGCACCGGCATGATCGCCGCCACCGCTGCCGGGCTGTTTCCCGACCTCAACGCGGCCTGTCTTGCCATGCAGCAAGGCGGCCGGACGCGCCCGTCGAACCCGAAATCATCAGGGCGTTTCGAGCGCGACTACAAGGTTTTCCTCGAGATGCACCGCCAGCGGCGGATGCTGGACGCGATCCGGTAGAGCATTTGGGCCGGTCCCTGGCTCAATCCGTTCCCGTCCCTCCTCCCTTGCCTTCATGTCGCGTTTCGTCCAGAAGCTGACGCAAACGCCGCGAAACCGAAGGTTTTGCCGTTTGACATGCGGCTTCCGGCTTCTGGTCGACGTGCCGTAGCTGGAAAGAGCGGAACAATGTCTGCGATCGAAGCCGGCGCTCGCGCGCCGGAAAATCTTTGGCGTCAGGAAATCAGGGCGACGCTGGCGCTCGCCTGGCCGATGGTGCTGACCAATCTCGGCCAGACCGCGATGACGGCCACCGACGTCATGATGATGGGTCGTCTGGGCCCGGACACGCTGGCCAGCGGCGCGCTTGGCGCCAACCTTTATTTCATGCCGCTGATCTTCGGCCTCGGCCTGATGCTGGCGACCTCGCCGATGATCGCTACCGAGCTCGGCCGCCGCCGCTATTCTGTGCGCGACCTGCGCCGCACCGTGCGCCAGGGCCTGTGGCTGGCGATCCTGATCTCGATCCCGATCTGGCTCGTGCTTTGGCACGGCGAGGGCATTCTATTGGCCATGGGCCAGGACCCGGTTCTGGCCCATCAGGCCGGCATCTATCTGCGCTGGCTCGAATGGGCGGTGCTGCCGTTCTACGGCTATATCGTGCTGCGCTCGTTCATCTCGGCGCTGGAACGGCCGGGCTGGGCGCTGGTCATCGTCTTCGTCGCCGTCGCCTGCAACGTCTTCTTCAACTGGGTGTTCATGTTCGGCAATCTCGGCGTGCCGGCAATGGGCATTGCCGGGTCAGGCCTTGCCACCTCGCTGTCGAGCACGCTGATGTTCGTCGGCATGGCGGCTGTGGTGATGCTGGAGAAGAAGTTCCGGCGCTACCGGCTATTCGGGCGCTTCTGGCGGTCCGACTGGCCGCGCTTCAAGGGTCTGCTGCGGCTCGGCATGCCGATTGCCGGCATCCTCGCCTTCGAGGTGACGATCTTCAATGCGGCGGCGCTGCTGATGGGCCTGATCGACGCGGATTCGCTGGCCGCGCACGCGATTGCCATCCAGATCGCCTCGATCTCCTTCATGGTGCCGCTCGGCCTCAACCAGGCGGTGACGGTGCGCGTCGGGCTTGCGCACGGCGCCGGCAATCCGGAAGGCGTTTCGCGCGCCGGCTGGACCGCTTTCGTCATCGGTGTCTCGTTCATGGCGCTGATGGGGCTGGTGATGATCCTGTGGCCGCATCCGCTGATCAGCGCCTTCATCGATCTGGGCAATCCGGCCAATGCCAGGGTGATCGAACTTGCCGTGTCGTTCCTGGTCTTCGCGGCGCTGTTCCAGGTCTTCGACGGCGCCCAGGCGGTCGCCGCCGGCATGCTGCGCGGCCTGCACGACACCAAGGTGCCGATGATCTATGCCGCGATCGGCTATTGGGGCGTCGGCCTGCCGCTCGGCGTGCTGCTCGCCTTCCATTTCGGGCTGCATGGCGTCGGCATCTGGATCGGCCTGTCGACGGGGCTGGCCGTGGTGGCCGCGCTGCTGCTGGCGCGCTGGCTGCGGCGCGACCGACTGGCGCCGCCGCTCGCGTTCGGGCATTGAAACAGGACGGTTGGGCTCGGCGGCTGTTGCCCTCAAAATCCGGCACCGCGATGGAGGCGGTCAGAATGTCGGCGGCGTGTTGACCCAGAGGATACGGA
>NZ_RZOM01000296.1:0-6102 GCF_003999175.1 Mesorhizobium sp. M7A.F.Ca.ET.027.03.2.1
GCCTTCCTGCGCCGCCGCAAGCTGGTCGACCGCGCGCGTGTCGCCATGCAAGAGCTGATGGAAAGAACCGGCGAGACCGCCAATCTCGGCGTCGCCGAGGACGATTGCGTGGTCTTCGTCAGCCAGGTCGAGACGCACCAGGCGATCCGCGCCTTCTTCCGTCCGGGCACACGCAGTCCCTTCCATGCGTCCGGCATCGGCAAGGCGGTGCTGGCGCATCTCGAGCCGGAGCGCGTCGGAACCATCCTGCGCAAGGCAGGCCTGCAGCGCTTCACGGACAGGACACTTTCAGACATTTCGGCGCTTGCCCACGATCTGGCGCGGATCAAGCTGCGCGGCTGGTCGGTCGACGACGAGGAGCGGCACCCCGGCATGCGTTGCGTGGCAGCCGCCATCTTCAACGAATTCGGCGAGCCGATCGGCGGCGTTTCGGTGTCGGGACCAACGGTGCGGGTGACGCCGGAGCGGTTGGCCGAGATCGGCCCGCTGGTGCGCGATGCCGCCGCCGAGGTGACCAGGATGATCGGCGGCGTGCGAGCCTTCTGATCAGCCCGTCCCGGGCAGCGCGCTCCTGGTGGCGATATCAAAGAAATCGAGAAGGATGGCCATGCCGACGCCGCAGGCGGTGAGTATCAGGCCGGCCATGAAGATGCGGTTGGCATGTTCATAGATGCGCCGCTGCAGGCATTTCGTGTCGAGCAGCAGCGAGAGCGCCCGCATCTGCAAGGCAATGCCGGCCAGGATCGGCAGGACGGCGACAAGATGGTAGGTCTGCCACGGGATCGGGTTGGCGGCCCAATGCGTGATGAAGCCCAGCGAAAACGCCAGCAGGATGCCGACGGCGGTGACGGTGCCGTTGCGGAAAACCGTTTCGACCAGGTCTTCCCTGGGGTCCTGCTCGTCCAAAGGTCTCTCCCCGCGTTTCGCGGTCAGAATAGACGCTCGGAAAATCTCTGTACACCGCCCGGTCTGCCGCCCAGGCCAATCCTTTCTGCGCTGAATCGGCCGGTGGAGCACGCACCGCTACCATCCAGACAGCAGAAGAGGGGCTCGCATGGGCCCCTCTGTTGCTGAAACGGTCCTCCCCTCTAAAGACGGCAGTAGTGGCGGTATCCGTCGCGGCCGAGATAGGTATCGGAGTCCGCGTCGTAGCTGGCATAACGATCGTAGCAGCGGCGGACATGCCACGAGCCGCCGCCTTCGTCGACATAGACGGTGCGCGGCTGGGCGAGCAGGCTGCCGAGGACAAAGCCGCCGACGCCGGCGGCAATGCCGATACCGAGACCGTGATTGTGGTGATGGCTGTGAGCGGCCGAAGGCTGCACGGTGCCGGCCAGCGTGGCGGCGGCGACGGCGGTGGCGATAAGGCCGGAAACGAGTGTGTTCTTGAACATGACGATCTCCTTGCTTCGTTGACCGAGGCGATCCATCCGCCTCTTGATCATCTGTCGTCGCAGCCAGGAAAAAGGTTCGAATCTTTTGTCGATCTTCTGGGATCGAAGGTCTTTGTGACGGCGACGGGAAGAGGTTGGCGAGAACATTGACGATGCAGATCTCCCCGATGGACGTCTACGCTATGCACATACCTTCTGATCTGCCCGATGCCTGATTACCACGTGGTTCCCCCAATCCGTCGCTGCTTCGCAGCGCCACCTTTCCCCCCTCCGGAGGGAAAGGAAAGGAGCGTTGCTGGACGAGCGTTAACGGCAAAAGCTTGGCGCCTTTCCTCTACCCCGTCGATCGGGGGAGAGGTGGCTCGGCGAAGCCGAGACGGAGTGGGGGTCGACCAGCGCCGCAAAAGGCAATGCATGCGCCAAGCTGCCATGCACCCTATCGCCAAAGACCAGTTGTTTGGAAATGTGTGCATGCCGTAGCTTGCGGGCGAGATCGCTAGCTTTGCCCGCCCTACTTCGCAACGCCAACGCAAAAAGGGCGGCCGAAGCCGCCCTCTTGGGAGAACTGGGTCCCTCCATCAAAGGAAAATGATCACCCTGCCGTGCCTGTGGTGATGGTTGTGGTGGTGGTTGTAGTGCTTCCACCAGAACTTCTTGAAGTGCTTCTTGTGATGGTGGTTGTGATGATGGCCGTGCATGCCGTGGGCGGACGACGTGCCGACAGTGCCGGCGAGCGCGCCGGTGGCGACGAAAATGGCGACGAGGCCTGAGGTAAGAGTGCGCTTGAACATGATGATCTCCTGGATCCTTGATCGAGGCGACCCATTCGCCTCTAACCATCAGTCGGCGCGGCGCGGCAAAAGGTTCGATAGGTCGAGGAGATTTTTTGTGGGGCCTTTGGCCCAAGCGAATAGTGAATAGCGAATAGCGAGTAGGAAAAGGCAGGAACGCCACTTACCAATCGCTACGTTGCCGTTCCCTATTCGCTATTCGCTACTCACTATTCGCTCTCTCTCACCCCATCCCCGTGACATGGCGCAGCCAGAACGCCAGCGCGATGAAGCCGATGATGGTGGTGACGCCGGTCCAGTCGACATTGGCCTTCTTCACATCGCTGATGATTTTCACCAGCAGCATCCAGGCCACGAAGATGATCGGGAGAATGATGACTAATCTGATCATGCCACACCCCTGCGCAAAGCGATTGCACCTCCCCTAGATGTAGGAAGCAATCTAGCGGTTTTCAGGATGCCCTCGTCGACGGGCCACGCGGCATGCCGGGAAAAAACGGAGTTTTGTCTTTACTGGCGCAACAAATATGCTAACCGGAGCGCCGTGCCCTTGTAGCTCAGCTGGTAGAGCAGCGGTTTTGTAAACCGAAGGTCGGCGGTTCGATTCCGTCCGGGGGCACCAGCAAAAGTGCGGCAATTGAGTAAATTCAGACAGTTAATCTATTGTCATCGAGTTCGATCCGCCGCCTGATCCACGTTGGAAATCATGCACTTACCCGCGAGAATATCCGCCCCGGAGCATCACCATGTGGAAAGCCCGCCACCGTGCGGCGGCGGGATTTATTGAAGATTAGAACGGCACCTTCCACGCTCCGCTCTCGAATTTCTGGATAATGCCCGCGTCGAAACCTGACTGCCATTCCTCGCCGGCGTTGAGTTTCATTCCAGAGGTTGTGGCGGCGCCGGTGTTCGGCCGCGGAAGTCCGGAGCTCCTCGCGGGATGCCTGTTTGCACCGGCCTTCCTGATACCTAGTCGCCGAATTCAGGCGCAGCAACTTAGTCTACAGGTGTGACTTCCTAGCTACATACAAAGTTGCAGGCTCATTGATATAAAGCGCTTGGCGATTTGATGGGGATTTCATGAAAGCTTTTTTGCTCGCTTCATTCGTTGCGCTTTCGGCGGCTCCGGCCATCGCTGCCGATATGATGACCGCTCCTGTCGACACCCCTGAATGGACTTGGCAAGGGCCATACGCCGGCGTGTTCGGCGCCGGAACGTTGGAACATTACAAGATCTATGAGCCGGGCGCCCAGGCTGGCGCAACGCACAACGTCGGCTCGGCCGCGGTCGGCGGCTTTGCAGGCTATAACTTCCAGTCCGGCAAGATTGTCTATGGCGTTGAAGGCGAGCTTGGCTACCGCTTTAAGAAGAACACCTTCGACGATATTCCAGGCCCAGGCGTTCTCGACGCCTCCACAGGTTTGTTCGGATCCGTAAAGGGTCGCGTTGGCATGGACATCGGAGCCTACATGCCGTTTGTCACGGCTGGTGTAACCGCCGCAAAGCTGAAGACGTTCTATCCAGGTGGAAACGCCGAGCGGGATGCAACTTTGGTCGGTGGTATTGTTGGAGCAGGCATCGACGTCGCTCTCACACACAACGTGTTCTTGCGAGGCGAATACGACTTCTCCTTCTTCGGCAAGAAGTCGCTTGAATATTGCGGCGGCGGATGCACGCTGGAACACACGCTTCAGACGCACGATTTCCGCGTCGGCATCGCGATGAAATTCTAACTGTTCATCGCGTCTCCGACGTTGACGCGCTCCGCAGGAATAGCAAGACCAAGGTCCAGCTTGTGAATGGCATTCCGCGGGCGCAATGTCTCCAAGAACCGACGGCCAGGGGCCTGGATCGCAAATAGTTCGCGGTTCAGGCCCTTCGTCCGTTCCGGACAATATGCTATGGGGCTCTTCTGCCGGGTGCTCCGGCCCTTGTCGTGCTGGGCCGGTCAAGTTCCACCTGATGAACGTAGCATCCTTCCCGGTGACTTCCCGCACCGCCTTTAGCAGCACCTCATGCAGGACGCGCGTCTTTCTGTAATGGTCGCAATGCGGCGATATGAACGGCTTGATGATGCTCAGGTGCAGCGCTTCCGCCGCCACGAGAAAGCGCTCGATTTCAGCCTGTGATAACCGCTTCGAAGGTTTTGACCGAGCCATTGCGACACCTTTTAAGAGTCGCCTCACCCGAGGACAATATTCCTACTTTCCTCAAGGCATGTAAAGCGGTCCACGCCCAAAGCCACCACTAAGACAGGAACCAGGCGGGAGACGCCGTCCCAGGGATGCGACGACGCATTGCCGAGATATTTCCCTGTTGTTGCGCAAAGAAAAAGGCCGTCGCGGTTGGGCAGCAGGCTCTCTCTATGGCCTTCAGTGGCCTAGAATTTGTAGGCGATGCCTTCAGATCAACATTACCATTCGGCAATGATTCAGTGCCGAAATCAGTATAGCGATACTCGGCGCGCAGCAGAAGATTGTCGGTCATGGCGTAGTCCAAGCCCGCGCCTATCGTCCATCCAGTAAATGTGTCTCCGAAAGAACCTGAGACGGTATTACTGCTTGCGTCGATGCCGCCAAATGCAACGCCACCCGCGACATAGGGAAGCAAGCGATCAACGGCATATCCCAGTCGAAGTCTTGCCGCCCCACTCCACTTAAGTTCCTCGATCCCGATGCCGCCCGGAAATGGGAGACCGGGAGCGGCGAATATTTGGCCGCTGCCATCAACATTCGCATATACGACGTCCAGTTCCGCACCAATGACGATATTGTTCGGCATCTGGTAGTTGTAACCGGCGTAGACACCTCCAAGGAACCCGTCAAGATCTGTCTCAATGAAGCCCGGGCCGTTGGCCTGCCGTATATTTCCATCACCCCGAGCGTAGCCTGCCTGAAGACCGATATACCCAGCTGTCCAGCTGAAAACCGGGGCGACTTCTTCGACCATGGCATCGGCAGCGAACGCCGACGAAGCCAGCAGAGACAACGACAAACCAAGAAGCAGCTTCTTCATAGGTGATCCCCTGTAACCCACCCTCTCGTAGCAGAGCGCGCCGATATGTGCCGTTGTATTTCCGCCACATTAGACCCTGATCCAAAACTGGGGTCAGCGCGCTTGACGAGATTGTATTGGCGAGAATCTTGCGTGCCGACCTTGCCTATGAGCGAGCAGCAAATGCTGGTCTTGCTCGAACAGCTTGCTCACGCCCGAATGCTCGTTAGAGACGTCCACGATCCGCAGCCCTCTGCACGCCGCCCTTGCGTATCAAACCGTACGTTGAATCCTTCTTGGGTCGCGCGCGAAAAGAGAGTAAATAAATCCCTTCGCAGGAAGGGAGGCCGCGATGGTTGAAACGCATATAGACGTCGCACGCGCGGCTATAGAAACCAGCTTTCGGTTGCGGCACCATTCCCTGGCCGGAACCGCCTCATTTCGCCGCGGTATGGACCACTCCCGACGCGCAATCGAGGCCTCGCGCGAACTGCTCAAGGGCCTTCGCCAACGTCACGGCGATGACCTGGCCCGAGGCCGGGAAGATCCGGACCCAGATCCTGTTGCCGTCTCGGCCTTCGATGCCGACATTCTCCGCTCTGCATTTCGAAACCTGGTCCGGGAAACAGGCGTTCCCGAGTGTGAATGGCGCCACCTGGCTGAAAGCTTGGTCCGCGAATATGTCGGGTGCGAGCAGGTTGACGCAGGCTTGTTGGACTGGATTACCCACAAGTAGTCACCGCTTGGATAAAATCGCGTACCGACGCAAAACAGCCCGTCCCGCCCACATTGCCGGTGACACGAAACGGGCTGCGGAAACGGCATGCGGCGCTTCCTGCAATCCAACTTTGGACGCGCCCGGATGTTCCGTTAGCTTCTGCTGAAAAGCGGGTACATCCTGTTGCTGTGGCCATTCGACAGT
>NZ_RZOM01000297.1:0-6099 GCF_003999175.1 Mesorhizobium sp. M7A.F.Ca.ET.027.03.2.1
GGCGCTCGACAATGCACGGGCCGGCGAGATCACGCTTGCCGCAAGCGAGCTAGGGGCAATCGACGCCGCGGCAGCCGCGCATCTCACCGCGATGGATGCCTGAGCAAAAAAGGCAACAGCCCCGATGAACCGTAGTCATACAATCGCTGGTCTGCGCGACCGGCCTGATATCGCCGTGCTCGTCATCGGTGGCGGCATCAACGGCATCAGCGTCTTTCGCGAACTGGCCCTGCAAGGCGTCGATGTCGTGCTGGCGGAAAAGGGCGACTATTGCAGCGGCGCCAGCGCCGCCCTGTCGCGCATGGTGCATGGCGGCCTGCGCTACCTCGAAAACGGCGAATTCAAACTGGTGCGCGAATCGCTGCTCGAACGCGACCGGCTGCTGAGGAATGCCCCGCACTATGTGGCCCCTTTACCGACGACGGTGCCGATCTTCGACATTTTCTCGGGTCTCGCCAACGGTGCGGTGCGTTTCCTGGGGCTGACGCGGCGGCCCAGCCGGCGCGGGGCGCTGGTCATCAAGGCCGGGCTTGCCATGTATGACCTTTTCACCTCTGCACGGCGTTTGATGCCGACGCACCGGTTCAGGGGCCGCGCTGAAACCCTGAAGACATGGCCGGCGATCAACCCGGCGATCCGCAATTCGGCGACCTACTACGACGCCTGGGTGAGCCGGCCCGAGCGCCTCGGCCTGGAGATGCTGCTGGACGCCATGGCGAGCGCGACGAATGCCCGCGTCTTGAACTATGCGCAGGTGTCGTCGACAGGCGATGGCCTTGTCATCACCGACACGCTGACGGGCGAAGAGCTGCCGGTGCGGCCGCAACTGGTCATCAACGCCACCGGCGGCTGGATCGACCTGACCAACAAGTCCATCGGGGCAACGGCGCAGACGATGATGGGCGGTACCAAGGGCTCGCATCTGATCGTCGACAACGGCGAACTGTTCGACGCGCTCGGCGGCCATATGGTCTACTATGAGAACGAGGACGGGCGCATCTGCATCCTGTTTCCATATCTAGGCAAGGTGCTGATCGGCTCGACCGACATCCGGGTGGACGATCCGGACCAGGTCCGTTGCGAGGAGGACGAGCAGCGCTACATCCTGCAGTCGCTCGCTTTCGTCTTCCCCTCGATCAAGGTTAGCGATGACCAGATCGTGTTCCGCTTTGCCGGCGTGCGTCCTTTGCCCGCCAGCGAAGACAGTTTTACGGGCCGCATACCGCGCGATCATTTTTGCGAGTTCGTCGAACCGGCCGGACATCTGCCGGCGACGTTGTGCATGATCGGCGGCAAGTGGACCACCTTCCGTTCGTTTGGAGCGCTGGCCGCCGATATGGCGCTGAAGCGGCTCGGCCTCGCGCGCAGCCAGGGCACGCAGGACATGGCCATCGGTGGCGGCCGCGATTTTCCCGCCGATCCGGACGCCTGGTGCGCATCATTCGCCGCAGAGCATGGCCTGCCGGTCGAGCGCGCGCACACACTTCTGCAACGCTATGGCACGTCGGCCAGGGATTTCGTTTCGCACCCCGCGGGCGAACAGATGCTGCCGCAGTCGGACTATTCGGCAAGCGAGATAGGGCGCATCATCGAGGGCGAGCAGGTCGAGTGCCTCGCCGACCTGTTCCTGCGCCGCACCACCATCGCCATTTCGGGTGGTCTCAGCGTCGACCTCGTCAATGCCGTTCTCGACATGCTGGCGGCGCACAAGGGCTGGAGCGCCAGCGAGGCCGCCACCGAGCGCGCGACCTTCCTCACCTTGCTGGCCTACCGGCACGGCATCGATCTCCAGACGCATCAAAGGAGCGCCCTATGCGCATAAACAAGAAAGTCCGCATGAACCGGCTGTTCGGTGGCGGCCGCTGCCTCGACGTAGCCATCGATCACGGTGTCTGCAACGAGCCGAGCTTCCTTGCCGGGCTGGAAGACATGGCCGGTGTCGTCACCCAGTTGGTCAAGGCGGGCCCCGACGCCATCCAGATGAACTACGGCCAGGCCGATCTGCTGCAGGCCGTGCCGGGCAAGGACAAGCCGGCGCTGGTGATGCGCATCGACATGGGCAATCCCTATAACAGGATACGCCACCGCGCGATGTGGGCGGTGCTGCAGAACGAAGCCGAGCCCTTGCTTGGCGCCATCGAGATGGATGCGGCTTGCGTCGTGGTCAATCTGTTCATGCTGCCCGACGAACCCGACCTGTTCCGGCAATGCGTGCAGAACATCGCCCGCGTGCGCGCCGATTGCGAGAAATACGGCCTGCCGCTGATGATCGAGCCGCTGGCCATGCTGCCGGTCGCAGAGCATGGCGGCTACATGGTCGACGGCGATGCCGAAAAGATCGTCACCTTGACCCGGCTTGCCCGTGAAATGGGTGCTGATATCGTCAAGGCCGATCCGACCACCGATCCCAACGACTTCCACCGCGTCGTCGAGGCGGCGCGCTGCCCGGTGCTGGTGCGCGGCGGCGGCAAGGAGGATCTGCGTGCCGTGTTCGACAAGTCGGCCGCCTTGATGGCACAGGGTGCGCTTGGCATGGTCTATGGCCGCAACATCTACCAGCACGCCAACCCGAGCGCTGTCGTGCGCGGGCTGATGGCGATCATTCACAACGATGCCGATGGCGGCACGGCCTGGGATCTGTACAACCAGGCTTAGGCTGCGGCCTCGGGAGGCGCCAATGGCAAGCTATATCCTCGGTCTCGATGCCGGCAACACCGTCATCAAGGCCATCCTCTTCGACCTGTCCGGCCGCGAACTGGCATTCGCCGCCCGTGACGGCCGCTCGTCCATGCCAAAGCCCGGACATGTCGAACGCGACCTCGACGAACTCTGGCGCAACGCGGTTTCGGTCATCGGCCAATGCATCGCTGAAGCCGGCATCGACGCCGGCGAGATAGTCGCCATCGGCTGCGCCGGTCATGGCAACGGGCTCTACGCGCTCGATCGCACGGGCGCGCCATTGATCGGCATCCAGTCGCTCGACACACGCGCGGTCGGCATCGTTGCCGAATGGGCAAAACAGAATGTCGGCGACCGCACCTATGCACATTGCCTGCAACGGCCGTGGGCGGCGCAGACGCCGACCCTGCTTGCCTGGCTCAAGCGCTTTTCGCCGGCTTTGTTCGCCAGCATCGGAACTGTGTTCCTGTGCAAGGATTTCGTCGTCAACCGCCTGACTGGTGCGCGCAGCAGCGACACTTCAGACATGTCGGGCTGCGGCCTGCTGCAGATGCAGGACCGCCGCTACGAGCCGGACCTGCTTGCCGCCTATGGGCTCGGCGATTGCATGGACCTGCTGCCGCCGGTGCTGGAATCGGCCGACATTGCCGGTCATGTCAGCGCGGAGGTGGCGGCCCTGACGGGACTGCGCGCCGGCACGCCGGTCGTCGCCGGGCTGTTCGATGTCGTCGCCAGCGCGGTCGGTTCGGGCGTGACCAGAACCGGTGCCGCCTCGGTTATCGCCGGCACCTGGAGCATCAATCAGGTCATCACCGACGAACCGATCCGCGACGAGTCGATCTTCATGCTGTCGACTTTCGACCGCCAGCGCTATCTGGCGATCGAATCCAGTGCCACCTCGGCCGCCAATCTCGAATGGATCGTTCGCGAATTCCTCGAACATGGTGGCGAAGCCGGCAAGTCGCCGTTCGAATTGTGCAGCGAACTGGTGGCGTCCGTCGATCCCAACAGCGACATCCCGATCTATCATCCCTTCCTTTACGGCTCGCAGCAGAATGGCCATGCGCGCGCAGGCTTCTATGGCATCGCCGGCTGGCACAGCCGAGCCCATCTGCTGCGTGCGCTGTTCGAGGGCGTTGCCTTCGAGCATAAGCGCCATGTCGAGACCTTGCACAGAGCGGGCGCTGATTTCGACCAGGTGGTGCTGTCGGGCGGGGGCTCGCGCAGCAGCGTGTGGCCGCAGATATTCGCCGATGTGCTCGGCGTGCCCGTCACCGTGGCGCGCAGCCGCGAAACCGGCGCGCTGGGAGCGGCGATCGCGGCGGGCACCGGCGTCGGCATTTTCGCGGACCACAGTGCCGGTGCAGCCGCCATGACGGCGGCGGCCCGACATTTTGTACCCAACGAGGCGGTTGCCGATGCATATGCGGGGCGGTATCGACTGTACGGCGAGATCAACCAGGCGATGACCCCGATGTGGGAGCGCATCGCCGGACAGCAGGCGCGCACGTGACCGAAGATCCACCGTCCCCGTTCGGCAATTACGATTACGTCATCGTCGGCGCCGGCTCCGCCGGCTGCGTGCTCGCCAACCGGCTCTCCGCCGATCCGCGCAACAATGTGCTGCTGCTCGAGGCCGGCGGCAGCGACCGCTATCACTGGGTCGATATCCCGATCGGCTATCTCTTCTGCATGGGCAACCCGCGCACCGACTGGATGATGAAGACCGAGCCGGAAGCCGGTCTCAATGGACGCAGCCTCAACTATCCGCGCGGCAAGGTGCTTGGCGGCTGTTCATCGATCAACGGCATGATCTACATGCGCGGCCAGGCAGCCGACTACGATGGCTGGCGTCAGGCCGGCAATGCCGGCTGGGGCTGGGACGATGTCCTGCCTTACTTCCTCAAGTCGGAAGACTATCACGGCGGCAAAGGCGCCATGCATGGCAGCGGCGGCGAGTGGCGCGTCGAACGGCAGCGGCTTTCATGGCCGATCCTTGACGCCTTCCGGGACGCGGCCGAGGAACTCGGCATTCCCCGCACCGAAGACTTCAACACCGGCACCAATGAAGGCTCGGGCTATTTCGAGGTCAACCAGAAGAAGGGCGTGCGCTGGAACACGTCGAAGGCGTTCCTGCGTGGTATAGCGGGGCGCAAGAACCTGCGCGTGGTGCTCGGCGCGGAGACCGAACGGCTCGAATTCGACGGCCGGCGCGTCACCGGATTGGTTTTCCGCCAAGGCGGCCGCCTGCACCAGGTCCGCGCTGGACAGACGATCCTTGCGGCCGGCGCCATCAATTCGCCGAAGCTGCTCGAGCTGTCGGGGGTGGGCCGCCCCGACCTGCTCTCGGGCATCGGCGTGGATGTTCGTCACGCCTTGCCGGGCGTCGGAGAAAATCTGCAGGACCACTTGCAGATCCGCACCGTCTTCAAGGTCGCCAACACCGCCACGCTCAACCAGCGCTACCACAATCTGGTCAGCCGTGCGTCGATGGGGCTGGAATATGCGCTCAAGCGCAGCGGGCCGCTGTCGATGGCGCCGAGCCAGCTCGGCATCTTCGCCAGGAGCGATCCGCGCCTCGCAACGCCCGATCTCGAATACCATGTGCAGCCGCTGAGCACCGACCGTCTGGGCGAGCCGCTGCATCGCTTTCCCGCGGTCACCGTCTCGGTCTGCAATCTGCGTCCCGAAAGCCGGGGCAGCGTGCACATGGGTTCAGCCGACGCGCGGGAGGCGGCGAAGATCCGGCCGAACTATCTTTCCACCGAGGGGGACCGCAGCGTGGCCGTCGCGTCGTTGCGTCATGTCCGCAGTTTGATGAAGGCACAGGCGGTGGCGCGCTTTGCGCCGGAAGAGATGCTGCCCGGCACGCAGTATGACAGCGACGAAGAGCTCATCCGCAAGGCCGGCGATATCGGCACGACGATCTTCCACCCCGTCGGCACCTGCAAGATGGGTTCGGATACGATGGCGGTGGTCGACGACGGCCTGCGTGTTCACGGGCTTGGCGGGCTGCGCGTGGTCGATGCCTCGATCATGCCGACAATCGTCTCGGGCAACACCAACTCGCCGGTCGTCATGATCGCGGAAAAGGTAGCCGAGATGATCCTGCAAGAGGCCCGCTGACCGCCATCGGCTTCAAGCCGCGGCAACACCGCGCGATCGCCGTCTCTCGGCCGCCGCGAGCAGATCGACGAAGGTGCGCACCTTGGCGGGCCGGAACCGGGCCGGCGGAAAGACCGCGTGGATGCCGCCTGACGGCAGGCTCCAGTCGGCAAACACCGGCACCAGCCGCCCCTCGGCGATATCGTCGCTGACGCTATAATCCGGAAAGACGCCGAGCCCGATGCCGACGAGCACGCAAGCCAGGGCGGCGGGGCTCTTGTCGCACATGATGACCGGATTGAGTTCGGTCAGCAC
>NZ_RZOM01000298.1:0-6061 GCF_003999175.1 Mesorhizobium sp. M7A.F.Ca.ET.027.03.2.1
CTCCTGGGCGGGGCAGCACCGGGCATGACCTGGCCGCCCTTGCCACGCTCTCCTTTGTGGCAACGGAGCCCGGATGCATCTACCGGCATATGTTCGACACGGCCTTTGCCGAGGCGGGCGTTGCCGCACCCAGACTTGCCGCCGAGGTCGGTAGCATCGGCGCCATTGCGCGGCTGGTGGCGGCCGGCGCGGGGCCCGCCCTCGTTCCACGCCTTGCCGTCACCGATGCGCTGGCGCGTGGTGAAATCGTCGAACTGCCGTGGCCCGGTCCGATGCGAACCGCGCCGCTGACGATGATCTGGCGGCGCCGGCGCGTCCAGCCGCCGGCACTGCGGCAATTGCTCACTGCCGCGCGCGACACGCTGGTGCCGGTTTCGTCGCCAGCCAAGGCTGGTTCAGGACTTGAATCGGCGAATCGCTCCAAGGCCTTGTTTGCCAACAACTTCTGACGGAGGCAGCGGCGGTTTAGATCAGGCGGTGGCCGCCCTCGACATGCAGCGTCGATCCCGTGGTAAAACCATTACCGATCAGGAATGCGATGGCGTCGGCGATGTCATCGGGTTGGCCGATCCGCCCGACCGGCAGCCGCTCGGCCATCGCGGCCAGGGTCGCGTCCTTGCGATCGCCGGCCACCTGCGCCCAGATCGTGGTGTCGACCCAGCCGGGTGAGACGGCATTGACGCGGATCGGCGCGAGCTCCACGGCCAGCGCACGCACCAGCCCTTCGAGCGCCGCATTGACTGACGCGACGACGGAGCCGCGTGCGGCCGGCCGATAGGCGGCGATGCCGGAAACGAAGGTCATGGAGCCGGTTGTTGCCAGCCGTGGCGCACCGTGCTTGGCGAGCAGCAGCGGGCCATAAAGCTTGCTCTCGACCATTCTTTGCGCCGCCTTCAGGTCAAGCGCCGGCAATAGCTGGTAGGCGCCTTCGATGTCGGCTGCGGTGCTGACGATGTGATTGACGTCGCCGATGCCTGCGAACAGAGCCGCGACCTGGTCTTCGCGCGTGATGTCGACGACGGCCGTCTCCAGCCCGGCGGGATTGCCAAGCGCCTCGCGCGCCTGTCGCAGCCGGTTCTCGCCGCGACCGGCGATGATCACCATGGCCCCAGCCTCAACGCAGCGCCGGGCCAGCGCCAGACCCATGCCGGAGCCGCCGCCGACGATCAGGATTTTCTGATTTGAAATGCTCATTTCGCTCTGCCTTTGCTTGGATGGACAAGGGCAGGGAAATGGCAGTTCGGTGCGGCAAGTGAAAACAGAAGAAACCGATAGCGCTATCGGAAGCGCCGATGATGCAGGGCGATCAGTTGCCGCAAGCAGTGAAGGCAGCGCCCGGGTTCCAGTCCTTGAAAGCGATGGCCTGGCCTTCGACCAAGACGGTCTTGTGCTTGGTGCTGCCGTCCGGCTGCTTTTCGCTGCTGGTGCCTTTGCCGGTCAGCACATTGTACTCGCAGGCGCTTTCGGCATTCTCCTTCAAATAGTCATCATGGCTATAGGCGAAGCCGGCGACGATGAAGGCACCGTTGCGCCAGGCGATGGTCAGCGTCATGTCGGTCCGTTCGCTTCCGACCGGCATCGCTGGCAGGTAGAATTTGATCGAACCGTTGGGCAGCATCGTCAGTTCCGGCTCGGTGTCGGAGTTCTCGTAGCCCGGCCGGTCGTAGCCGTTCCATTCCCCGTGGATCTGCTCGTGCACGATCTCGACAGGCTTGAGGTAATTGTGCTCCTTGTCCCTGAGGAAGAAGTGGACGTCCATCGGCTGGCCGGGCTCGGTCTCGACCACCATGGCAAGATCGACCGCGCCATCGCCGTTGAAGTCGCCAGTCACAGCCGTGACGATTTTCCGGGTTTCGATCGGCTCCGCAAGGGCGAGGCTCGGCAACAGCAAAGATAGAAAAGCGAGCAGCAGAGATTTCATGGTGGCATATTCCCCCAGACTGACACCTTGCGGTCCTATAGCATGGCGGTGGAATATCGCGCGCCCTCTCTTCTCCCCGACGAAGTCGCGCGGATGCTTTCCTTAGCTTGTGGTGACGCAACTGACGAAACTGACAGCGATCTGTGCCACATGCCGGGCCACGACGACGGGCACAATGCGGGGGCAAGACGACAGTGGGAGCAGGAACTATGGTGGCGCGAGCGGCACTGAACAAACAGGCCGGCTAATGGCGCCGGTCAAGGTCGATCCCGACAAGGTGCACGAGTTTCCGGATGCGGGCAGCTTCTACGCGTGGCTCGGCAAGCACCACGCCACGGAAACCGAAGTGTGGATCAAGGTTCACAAGGTGGGGTCGGGACTGAAGTCGATCACGCCGAAGGAAGCCATCGACGTGGTGCTGTGCTTCGGCTGGATCGACGCGGTGCGCAAGGGGCTGGACGACAAGAGTTTCCTGCAGCGCTACACGCCGCGCAGCCGGAAGAGCATCTGGAGCCTGATCAACATCGACAATGTCGCGCGGCTGGTCGAGGAGGGCCGCATGACCGAGCATGGGCTCAAACAGGTCGAGGCGGCCAAGGCGGACGGGCGCTGGGCGCGCGCCTATGGCAGCGGCAAGGAGATGAAGATCCCCGATGATCTGCAAGCGGCCATCGACGCCGAGCCCGCTGCGAAGGCGATGCTCGAAAAACTCAGTGCGCAGAACCGTTTCGCGCTCGCCTTCCGCACCCACAACATGAAGACCGAGGCCGGGCGCAAGAAGAAGATCGAGGCGTTTGTAGCAATGCTGAAGCGCGGCGAGACGATCCATCCGCAAGGCAGGAAGTAAGCCGCTCAGGCTCTTTCTGCGGCGAGGGGTATGCGTTGCGCATGCGGCCCGCCACCCGATTCCTGGGCAGATTGCGATCGGCACTCAGCGTCGCATGAAGTGCTTCAGTATCTGAATCGCCGAATTGTTATAAGCATCTGTTTTTGTGCGGATTTGACAGGTGTCTGTCGCGCATTTCCTCCGGCATTGCGTAGCCAAGAAAAAAGCCGCCCTCGCTTTTGCGAGCGGCGGCCTTTTCCCGGGAGGAAGTCAGGAAGGAGGGGCGATCAAGCAGCCTTGGCGTGCTTGATGGTTCAAAGGCAGATACTATTGGTTCAGGTCGACCGGTGTCACGCCAAGGAGTTTCAAGGCGTTGGCGTAGGTCCTGATGCCTTGGGCCTGCTTTCGCTCGGCACAAAACCGGTTCGCCTTGTCCTGGAGCGCGGTTGCCTCGGCGATCTGGCTTGCGCTGGTGCCTGGGACGGCTTTCGTCTGGATGGCTCCGTCGAGTTGAAGGCCGAGCTGGCTGCAATATTCGCTCCGGGTGACCGCTGCTTCCGCACCCGATTGTGCGACCGTCAGCATGGCGAGCGAAATGCCAGTCAGGGCACCCATCCATCCGGCCGAACGTCGTTGCATGTTTCGGGACCATTTCTTCGCGTTGTGCAGCAGCCCGCTTGACCGCCGCGAGGGTGGTTATGACAGGCGATGTTTTCGCGAGTTTTTCCCGGATGTTGAATCTTGTTTCTGGAGTGTGTCTGGGTGGGGTTGTCCCTTCTCCCCCTGTGGGAGAAGGTGGCCTCGCGAAGCGAGGTCGGATGAGGGGTGTTCCAGGGAACACCAACGTCTCATTCCGCTGGAACACCCCTCATCCGTCTCGGCGCTGACGCGCCGATCCACCTTCCCCACAAGGGGGGAGGCAAGGGCGTTCCGCTGTCTGCGGCGCTTGCGCCTCTTTCTTTGCGGCCATCCTTCGCGTAAGGCGCCGGGCAAATCCTTTCACGCAAGCATATAGCCCGGACACCGCATGATCAGACTTGAAAGCATCAGCAAGCAGAACGGCCGTCAGCTTGTCTTCATCGAAGCGTCGGCGTCCCTGCAGAAGGGCGAGAAGGTCGGCCTCGTCGGGCCGAACGGCGCCGGCAAGACGACACTGTTTCGCATGATCACCGGCCAGGAGCAGCCCGACGAAGGCCAGGTGCAGGTCGATCGCGGCGTGACCATCGGCTATTTCAGTCAGGATGTGGGCGACATGGAAGGCCACAGCGCTGTCGCCGAAGTGATGAACGGCGCCGGGCCGGTGTCCGAAGTCGCGGCCGAAATGGCAGCCCTCGAGGCGGCCATGGCCGATCCTGACCAGGCCGACCAGATGGACGAAATCATCGAAAAATATGGCGAGGCGCAGCACCGCTTCGAGGAACTCGACGGTTATGCGCTGGATGGCCGTGCGCGGGAAGTGCTGGACGGTCTCGGCTTTTCGCAGGAGATGATGGACGGCGATGTCGGAAAGCTTTCCGGCGGCTGGAAGATGCGCGTGGCGCTGGCCCGCATCCTGCTGATGCGGCCCGACGCCATGTTGCTCGATGAGCCATCGAACCATCTCGACCTGGAGAGCCTGATCTGGCTGGAATCCTTCCTGAAAAACTATGACGGCGCGCTGCTGATGACCTCGCACGATCGCGAGTTCATGAACCGCATCGTCAACAAGGTGGTCGAGATCGACGCCGGTTCGCTGACCGCCTATTCCGGAAACTACGAATTCTACCAGCAGCAGCGGGCGATCGCCGACAAGCAGCAGCAGGCACAGTTCGAGCGCCAGCAGGCAATGCTGGCCAAGGAGATTGCCTTCATCGAGCGCTTCAAGGCGCGCGCCTCGCATGCCGCGCAGGTGCAGAGCCGGGTGAAGAAGCTGGACAAGATCGACCGCGTCGAGCCGCCGAAGCGCCGCCAGACCGTGTCCTTCGATTTCCTGCCGGCGCCGCGCTGCGGCGAGGATGTCGTGACGCTGAAGAACGTCCACAAGGGCTATGGCAGCCGCTCCATCTATGAGGGGCTCGACTTCCAGGTCCGCCGCCGCGAGCGCTGGTGCATCATGGGCGTCAATGGCGCCGGCAAATCGACGCTTCTGAAGCTGGTCGCCGGCGCTTCCGAGCCGGACACCGGCACGGTCGCGCGCGGGCCAAGCGTCAAAATGGGTTATTTCGCCCAGCACGCGATGGAGGTGCTGGAAGGCGAGCGCACTGTGTTCCAGACGCTGGAGGACGCGTTTCCGCAGGCCGGCCAGGCGCCGCTGCGGGCCCTTGCCGGCTGCTTCGGTTTTTCCGGCGACGAGATCGAGAAGAAATGCCGCGTGCTGTCAGGCGGTGAGAAGGCGCGGCTGGTGATGGCGCTGATGCTGTTCGACCCGCCCAACCTTCTGGTGCTGGACGAGCCGACCAACCACCTCGACATCGCCACCAAGGAGATGCTGATCACGGCGCTTTCGCAATACGAGGGCACCATGCTGTTCGTCTCGCACGACCGGCATTTCCTCGCAGCGCTTTCCAACCGCGTGCTGGAACTGACGCCCGAGGGTATCCACACCTATGGCGGCGGCTATACGGAATATGTCGAGCGCACCGGCCAGGAGGCGCCGGGGCTCAGGAGCTAGGTAAATGATAAGGGCGGCGTCGGCTCGAAGCCGGCACCGCCCTTTGAATATGGTCCGGCTGGAATGACGGCCTTACTCGAACGAGATGGCCATGCCGCTGAGGTCGGCGTTGACCTGCAGGCCGACTTGCTTGCCCGTGAGTTCGAGTTGGGCGCCCTTGTCATTGGTCATGATGATCACCTGGGCTCCCTTGCCGATCGTGCCGCCGCCGCCGGCTGCTCCGTAGACCCCGGTCACGTCGCGGGCGCGGCGGATATGGCGAACCGTGCCGCGGAAATATGTCTTGGACACGCCGAAAGCCAGGCCTCCGGACACGGCGCCGATCGAGATCGGGTAGCTCTTGCCATGGAAGGTGAAGGTGCCCTTGCCGCCGGAGCCGCCGACGAAAAACGCCGCCTTGTAGACGGCGAAGCGGATCGTGCCGCTATCGGCATGCGCGGCGCTGGCAAAGCCGATGCTCGCGGTGGCGACGGCGGCAACCGCGATGGAACGAAATCCGGATGAAATCTTCATGGTGAGAACTCCTCAATGTCGCCGCTTTGCCGGCCGCAGCGTGGGATCAAAGTTACAACTGAACAGTCTCGCCCGTGATTTGGTTCCAGGCCCCGTAATTTGGTTCCAGGCATGGGCTCGAATCCGGCTGCGGGAAGGCCCGGGGAGAGGG
>NZ_RZOM01000299.1:0-6049 GCF_003999175.1 Mesorhizobium sp. M7A.F.Ca.ET.027.03.2.1
GCACCGCACCTCTGCTCTCAGCCTTCGGCGGCATGTTCGTCGTTGCCGAGATTCCCGGCCCGTTCGCCATGCTCGGCATCTTCCTGTTGTCGGCCGGCACGCTGGTGATGTCGTTTCGTGGCGGCGCACATCTGGAAAAACTCAATCTGCGCGCGGTTGGCTTCGCGCTCGGCACTTCCATCTTCATCGCCAGCTATACGCTGTCGGACGGCAGTGGCGCGCGGCTGGCGGCGACCGCGCAGAGCTATGCCGCCTGGCTGTTCATCTGCGATGCTTTAGGCGCGTTGGTGCTGTGCCTCATCTTCCGCGGACCGAAGGCACTGCCGGTGCTGGCGCGCGACTGGAAGGCAGGGCTGTTCACCGGCGTGCTCAGCGGTGCCGCCTACTGGATCGTCATGTGGGCGATGACCAAAGCACCGATCGCTTCGGTGGCCTCGCTACGCGAAACCTCGATCCTGTTTGCCATGATGATCTCGGTCTTCGCTCTCGGCGAAAAAATGACCGGCTGGCGCGGTGCCGCCGCGCTCAGCATCGTGGCCGGCGTCGTCGCGCTGAGGCTTGGTTAGGCGCCGCTCAGGTCAGGACGGTCATCACCTGGCCACGTCGTTCCGGGCTGAAGCGGATGACGACGATGATGCAGACGGCGACCACGCCTGCGAACAGCGCCAGGGCATAGCCATAGCTGCCTCCGGCGCTTTCAGCGATTCCTGCTTGATAGGGGCCGCCATAGGACGCGGCGAGATTGCCCGCCTGATAGATAAAGCCGGGCAAGGTCGCCCGCACCGCGCCGGGCGAAAGCTCGTTGAGGTGCACGGGGATGACGCCCCAGGCACCCTGGACCGCGACCTGCATGACGAAGGCGCCGATGGCGAGCATGAACGGCGTGGTCGAGTAGGCCCATAGCGGGATGGATGGCAAGGCGATCAGGCATGCCAGCGTGATGGCGTTGACGCGGCCGATCTTCTCCGACAGCGCGCCGAAGGCCAGGCCGCCGACGATGGCGCCGATATTGGCAACGATGGTGATCCAGCTCACCGTATGCGGATCGAAGCCGTGCTGCTTCTTCAGGAAGGTAGGGTAGAGGTCCTGCGTGCCATGACTGAAGAAATTGAAGAACATCATCAGCACGACGGCATAGAGCGCGACGCCCCAGTGCTTCTGCAGCGTTTCCCACATGCCAGGTCGAGCCGTCTTCTGCGCTTCGACGAAGGCCGGCGATTCCGGCACATGCGAGCGGATGAAGAGCACGATCAGCGCCGGCACGAAGCTGAGCAGGAACATGGCGCGCCAGCCGATCGTGTAGCCGCCGATCGTCTGCTGATAGAGCAGGCCATAGACCACCGCCGCCAGCAGATAGCCGGCCGGATAGCCGCATTGCAGGATGCCGGAGACCATGCCGCGTGCGCTCGGCGGAATGGATTCCATGGCCAGCGAACTGCCCAGCCCCCATTCGCCGCCCATGGCGATGCCGAACAAAGCACGCAGGGCGAGGAATATGCCGAGATTGGGCGAGAAGGCGGCCAGCGCGCCGATCACCGAATAGCTGACGATGTTGAGCATGAGGATCGGCTTGCGCCCGTATTTGTCGGCAAGCATGCCGAAGAAGAACGCGCCGATGAAGCGTGTCGCCAAGGTCAGGAACAGCGCCTTGGAGACCGCGGGCACGTCGGCGTGGAATTCGGTCGCGATATCGGTGAGCAGGAATGTCAGAAGGAAGAAATCGAAAGCATCGAGCGTCCAGCCCAGGAATGAGGCGAGGACGGTCTTCTTCTGCTGCGAATTAAGGTGCAAATCTTCCTCCATCATCATCGATGGGCGAATTATCGGCCAGTTCAGGGAAGACCGGTGGTCACGTTTTCGCGCGGCTCATTTGATCGAACGCCCGCTGGAATGGCGGAAGGTGCGATGAGGAGCGAGCGGTGCCATCTGTCGATGAACTCGATCGTGGCTTGAGAATGAGGTCTAGATTTCGAGATCAAACACCAGCAGCCCGTCCGTGCCGCCTTCCAGGGCAGCGACCAGGCGCGCGCCGGCGCGCTGGTGCGCTTCATGCACAAGATAGGCATCGCGCGCGGCGGCATCGCGGAAATCGATGGTGAAGCCGTGGGTGAAGCCGCGTGCGAACGGCTCCGGGCTGACATTGGCGCTGAATTTTACGGCGTCCATGCCGTCGATCACCTGTCGAAGCGCCTCGAGATCGGAATGGATCGCCATGCGCTCGGCGGCGGCAACATCGTTGCGAAACTTGGCGAAAACACAGTGCCTAATCATGTCTTACCCCTCAGTGGCTAAGCAGCCCGGTTTCCGGAAAACACCGCCGGCGGCAGCGGCTCGCGGCCAAGGACCAGGTCGGCGCCCTTTTCACCGACCATGATGGTCGGTGCATTGGTGTTGGATGAAGGCACGCGCGGCATCACCGAGGCGTCGCAGACGCGCAGGCCCTCGATGCCGCGCAGCCGCAGATCCGGCGTCACGACAGCCATCTCGTCATGGCCCATGCGGCAGGTGCCGACCGGATGGTGGTCGGTCTTGGAACTGCGGCAGGCATAGTCGAACAGCTCGTCGTCGCTGGCGAGTGACGGGCCGGGCAGCACCTCGCGCAGCACGTAAGGGGCAAGCGCCTTCTGCCGCATGATCTCGCGGGCCAGCCGCAGCCCCTTGATCGACATGGCGCGGTCATAGGGATCGGACCAGTAGTTCGGATCAATCAGCGGGTGGTCGGCCGGGTCGGCGCTCTTCAGCCGCACCGTGCCGCGCGAGCGCGGCCGCAGGAAGGCCGAGTTCAAAGTGACGCCGGGATTGTTCAGCTTCTCGACGCCGGCCTCGATACCCGAGCCCAGACCGAGATGGAACTGGATGTCGGGCGAGGCGGCTGTCGGATCGGCGTACCAGAAGCCGCCGGTCTCGAACAGGCTGGAGGCCACCGGCCCCTTCTTCAGCAGCAGATATTGCAGGCCGGCCCAGGCCGTGCGGTGCAGCTTGGCGTAGTTGTCATAGGTGTGATCGCCGGTGCATTCGGCGATGACGAACAGATCGAGATGGTCCTGCATGTTGGAGCCGACGCCGGGCAGGTCGTGCACCGGTGTGATGCCGACCGACTTCAGATGGTCCGCGGGGCCGATGCCCGACTGCATCAGGAGTTTCGGCGAGCCGATGGCGCCGGACGAGACGATCACCTCGCGTTCGGCGCGCAGGATTTTCTTCTCGCCGCCCGGCCTGTCGACCACCTCGACGCCGATGGCGCGGCCCTTCTCGACGACGATGCGCGTCACCAGCACGTCGGTTCGGACGGTCAGGTTCTTGCGGGCGCGGATCGGCTTCAAATAGGCGACTGAAGCGGACGAGCGCCGGGCATCCTTCTGGGTCAACTGGTAGTAGCCGACGCCTTCTTGGGCAGCGCCGTTGAAGTCCGGGTTGAAGGGGATGCCCATCTCCTGGCCGGCACGGAAATAGGCTTCGCAGATCGGCAATGGCGCAATCGGGTTCGAGACGCCGAGCGGCCCCTGGTCGCCGTGAAAATCGTTGGCGTAGCGCTGGTTGTTCTCAGCGCGTTTGAAATAGGGCAACACATCGCGATAGCCCCAGCCGGCGAGGCCCTCTTCCTTCTCCCAGGCGTCGTAATCGCGGGCGTTGCCGCGTGTATAGATCTGGGCGTTGATGGACGAGCCGCCGCCGACAACCTTGGCCTGCGTGTACCAGAAGACGCGATCCTTCATGTTTCTCTGCGGCACGGTCGACCAGCCCCAGGAGGCGATGCCTTTGGTCATCTTGGCGAAGCCTGCCGGCATGTGGATGTAAGGATGCCAGTCCTTACCGCCAGCCTCCAGCAGCAGGACCGAATTTGCCGGATTCTCGCTCAGCCGGTTGGCCAGAACGCAGCCGGCCGGACCGGCGCCCACGATGATGTAGTCGGTCATGACACTGTCCACTTACAGCCGCGGCACGGAGAGCGCACCGTCGACATTGATGATCGAGCCGGTCGAAAAGCCGAGTTTTCCGCCAGCGAGTGTTGCCACCACCGCGCCGATGTCTGATGCTTCGCCCCAGCGTTTGGCTGGCACCAGACCGCCGTCGATGAGGGCGTCATATTTGGCGGTCACGCCTGATGTCATATCGGTGCGGATGATGCCTGGCCGGACCTCGAACACGCCGATATTTTCGGGCGCAAGCCTAAGCGCCAGGTTCTTCACCCACATTGAAAGGCCGGCTTTCGAGATGCAATAGTCCGGCCGCTCCGGCGATGCCATTTCAGCGCTGACCGAGGTGATGGTGATGATCGACCTCTGGTGATCGCCTGGCGCAGCCAGCATCGCCTTGGACACGGCCTGGCTGAGGAACACGGTGCCGCGCAGATTGATGCCGAGCGTGCGGTCGAAATTCTCCGGCTTGAGGTCCAAGAGGTCACCGCGCACCACGGCGCCGACGCCGGCATTGTTGACCAGGCAGTCGATGCGACCGAAGGCGTTCGTTGCGGCGGTGACGAGGGCTGGATGGTCGTCGAGGTTGGCGATGTCACAACGCACATAGGCGAATTTTGAGCCGCGGGCGGCAATGGCGGCGGCAAGTTCGTCTGGAGCTTGGTCAGCAAGATCGGCGACCAGAATATCGAAGCCGGCATCCGCCAGTGCCTCGGCGCAGGCAAGCCCAATGCCGCGCGCGCCGCCGGTGACGATGGCGGAGGGGCGGGTCATTGGAAGCTAGCCTTGCGGATGTCAGCGCCGCCCCTCATCGCCCTGCCGGAGCGTTCGTCGTTCGAAAAGCCAAGCAGTTGGCTTTTCGTCCGCTGCGCGGACCACTCCTCAACCCCCCGTATAGTGACGGGGAGAAGGACGCTCGCGCCGCCGTTCTCGACAATCGCCAAAGGATCGCCGAGGTTGCGACCAGCTTTCTTCTCCCCGTTTACGGGGAGAAGGTGCCGGCAGGCGGATGAGGGGCGGCACTGACCCATCATGCGGCAAGCTCCACCTTGCGAATATGATCGGCGACACGCAGCGCCTGGGCTGCAATCGATAGCGCCGGATTGACCGCGGCCGAGTTCGGCAGGAAACCGGCGTCGACGACGAAGAGGTTCCGGTGGTCGAAGGAGCGGCAGTAAGGGTCGAGCGCCGCCGTCGCCGGATCGTCGCCCATCTTTATCGTACCGCATTGGTGCGACGGCGTGCGCTTGTCGAAGGGGCGCGACAGAACGATGGGATAACCGCAGGCGCGGAAATTTTCGCGCATCACCTTGGTCAGCCCGTCTAGCGACCGCATGTTGGAGCGCCGCCACTGCATGACGATGTCCTTGCCGTCGACCATGATGCGGCTTTCCGGATCGGGCAGGTCCTCGCACATCAGGTACCAGTCGACAGCGTGGTCGGCCATGAAGTCGAGCGCGAATCCGGGCGTGTATTTGACATTGGCCCGCAGCATGTTGCCGTCGATCTTGCCGAGCAACTGGACGTTCCCCAGCGGCTTGCCGCCCTTGCCGTCGGACAGGTAATAGTCGTTCAGCATCAAGGTCTTCTGGTAGACGGCATCGTTGCGGCGGCGCGGGTCGATCGCCAGCATGGCGCTTGAATTGTGGTTCATGAAATTGCGGCCGACCTGGTCGGAGCGGTTGGCTAGGCCTTTGCCATCCGATGTCGGCGAGCGCAGCAGGATGACGGCGGAATTGACCGCGCCGGCCGACAGGATGACCAGCTTCGGTGATACTTTCTTCAGCTCGCCGTTCTGCCGGTAGTGAATGGCTGATATCGTCGTGCCGTCTGGCGAGGCTTCAAGATATTCGACGTAAGCGCCGGTCTCGAGCTTGATGTTCTGATCGGTCAGCGCAGCCGTCAGCGGACCCGTCTGCGCGTCGACCTTGCCCTGGCCGGTGTTCGGGAAAGCATCCCAGCCGGTCTTGCCCTCTTTCAGCCAGGTGTCGATGTCGACGCCGAGCGGCAGCGAGGCCGGATGCAGGCCGAGGTTTTTCAGCTCGGCGCGGGCGCGGGCGATCGGTGCCTCGTCGGGCACCGGCTTGTAGGCGTAGGGGATCGAATGGAACGGCCCGGGCGGATCCTCCCCC
>NZ_RZOM01000029.1:0-14468 GCF_003999175.1 Mesorhizobium sp. M7A.F.Ca.ET.027.03.2.1
TAATTCGGTTTCATGCTTTGGCAGCGAGTTTCCACCCGAAGGCGAAAGACGCCTACAGGGCGAACGAAGGTTTGTCGGGGGAGCTAATTGAACTTAAGGAAGAGATCGCTCGACGTTATCTGATCGTTGATAAACCTTCTAACCACACGGTCGACTGGATTTTTCTGACGGAACAGAACGCACTTCTCTTAGAGGCGGCATAGAATATTCAGTTGTCTCCCAAGCTGCTTGTCGGCACAGGTCAGATGAAACCGGGTATGCAAAATGCACACGTAGGGATGCACCCCTAGTAATCACTTTGCGCGCTTTCTAGCTCCTCAAGGTCTGCTTGGTCATCGCGAAGAGTCCCAATGACCTCCGCCCAAGCATTCGTCTCAAGGAGACTCCGGGGCAATCTGCTGTCCAACATCAGCAATGCCAACGCAAAGCCCTCAGGGTCCTTGTGGGGACGATCTCCAACGGCTTTGGCTAGGCTCGTAGCGTAGCCTCGTGCGCGCATCTCCAGAGCGGTATCATGGTCGACCTTTGGCTTGGTCTTGCCTTGAGATTCAAGGCGTGCTTCCTCCCATGTCATTTCCAACATCTGCGCTATGGTTCTACCAAGTGTCGCCAGCTCTCGCTTGACGCGCCGCATAGCGGCAACCGAGCCGTCCGCCACTGAGCAAGCGGTGACGATCTGGCTTTTCTTTAGTTCCGTGCAGACTACCAATTGCCACGCCTTGTTCATCTTCTCCGGGAGGCGCATCGGCATCTTATCCTTGGAGTTCAAGGAAACCGCCTCCGCCATGGCCTCATCAAGGCTGCCTGTGAAAGCGCGGACGGGGATGTTCTTGACGATCTTCGCTCGCTCGTACGCGATCCTCCTGTGGTGCCCGTCAAGGATGTACCAGTTGTCGCCTCCCCACCAGACCGTAATGGCCTCGAGATACGTCGGCTTCTCCGGGGTGCCAGCGGCCTTTGTAAGGACCTGAAGGTGCGCCTCGTCCTCTCCCTCGCGGTACGCAAGGTCTCTCGGCTGAAAGACGCTCTCAATGGTTCGCAAGTCCTCCAGATCAAGAACTTCGGGGTCCCCCTCGGAGCTCTCCGGGTGCGCCGCGAGCGCGGTGCGAATTGCCACTAGCGCGTCAGCAGTATCCAAGTCCTCCGGTATAGGTTTCCCCGTAGCCAATCCTGCTTCCTTTCGTAACGCTAAGCGGCAATCCAACTTCATTCACTCATGACTACGCAGCATCAGGCCGCCTTAGGGCGATCTTCACGGAGGCCAGAAGGGTGATACAGCCATCGCCAAACGACGACGCTACCGGCTGATCCCACAGGGGAACCCCGAGATGCAAGCAACTGTTTGACGCAGCTATAGCGTCCGCCCCGAGGAGCCTCTGGACTGCCCCTGAGACCTTTCTCCGCTGCAACTGTGTGTGCGACGACCAGACAGTCGGGTGCCTTGGGCCGTTTGCGGTGTAGAGGATTGTCGTCGTGTCCTTCGTCATCACAGGCATAGTCCATTTTCGGCTTGGGGTTCCCCTCTGGGTCGCCCAGCTTCCCGCCTGCGTCTCTATGAACCTCTTGCGAAATTCGGGGAGGCCATCGAAATGGAGCATGGCCCAGCCCTCGACCGCTGCCGCGCGAATGAACCATTCCCGGAAGTCCCCGCCATTCTTGGCTATGGTAGCTTTTACGATCTCGGCACGGCCTCGTTGGGTGATCCTGCGGTGCAAATCACCTGGCCGCACGGCCCAGCTCTCCGGACGGTTGAACTTCCGGGCCTGGAAGCGCAGTTCTTGCTCGATCTGGTCTCGCTGCATCGGCAGACAGTCCTGCTCGATCCATCGCTCAATGGCCTTGGAGAAGACCTCAAGTTCCCCGAGGCTCGGCACGGTGGCAACAGGGTCTCCGATGTCCCGAAGCCTATCAGCGTGGGACCGGCAGAAGCGGCTAAGCCCGGCTCGCGGATTGGTGCAACCTTTGTGGGTACAAGGTAGGGCTTCGTTCCGGAGCTTCCGAAACTTGGTGAGACTGGCGCGGTCGCTTCGGTCCTTGGTCATCCACGTTGTTGGGTTTCCCCGTTGGCTCGTCACTGTAATTCTCTGGGTTATCATAAGAGCGCGGAAGTAGCACTGGCTCCACGCTGGTATAGGAATCATGATTGTAGCAATAGATTATGGAGAATTTACGGTATGCAATCGGGACGCTGCATATATTTCTTCAGTTTGCTTATCTCCAACTTATGTCCTTTGCTGCGTCCCCCAGCACCGACACGCAGCTGGACGCATGTTGTGATGTCGATACGGGAGGCGATCTCAGTGAGGAGTTCTCGGTACCGTGCAGCGAACCCCAGCAACAAAGACCTCCCCAGAGGAGCTCCGCGTCCAAAGGGCTCTTGCACGTACATCAACTCGCCGCGCGGTCGGCGGTATTCAGCGGGACGTATTAGGAATTCATGTTCGACACGGCTGATAAAGTTCGGGGAAAACTGCTCACGGCCGCCCCCAGGGTGCCAAGCGACGATGAGATTGTTCAGCTGGTTGTAGTGGGCGTGGATCTCAACGGAGGGACGGGCCGTTTGCCAGTTTGAAGGCTTCAGAAGCGCCTCAACATTGGCGACTTGCACGCCAAAGTCGTCATCGGCCTGACTGAACAGCTCACGTCTGAAATCTTTCGCGCCAAGGTCCGCAGCGGCTTGGAGGTAGTCTGCACTGGTCTTGTCTGCCGCCGGATCAACGTATCGTTTCGCAGCTCGCTTCATGGGGTTTCTCCCTTCAGCGCTGCATTGGTTTTAAGGATGCGGAAAACGCTTGCTCTGCCGATTCCCAGCTGAATAGCAACGGCGTCTGCCGTAAGCCCCTCGGCCCTTAGGCGAAGCACGTCAGCAGTCTGACGCCGAGCGGTGGGGGCGCGGCCTTTATATTTGCCTTCGGCCCGGGCCTTGGCAATGCCCTCGCGCTGGCGCTCAAGCATGAGGTCACGTTCAAACGCCGCAATGCCTCCCAACACGGTAAGCATCAATTTGCCAGTGGGCGTCGAGGTGTTGAGATCGAGCGATAAGATGCGGAGCGCAACGCCCTTGCCCTCAAGGCCTTTAGCGATCTGCAACAGGTCCAGCGTCGAGCGTGCCAGCCGGTCCGGTTTGGTGACAATGAAGGTGTCCCCATCTCTGACATACTCCAGAGCCGCATCAAGTTGGGGGCGTTTCGTAGCGACTGAAGATAGCTCCTCGTGGAATATCTTCAGGCAACCTGCGGCCAAGAGGTCCCGCTGTTGCGCTGCTAGCCCTGCCTTTTGATCTGTGGTCGAGGTACGGGCGTATCCGACAAGGTGGCCTTGTGGCGCCGTGGGTTTTGTTGGTGGCATCCTTCACTCCGAGAGTATCATTAAACTCTATGAGAGTGTGATACGACGGTATCATAATGTCAATACCCACTTGTGTGATACCAAAAAGGCGAGTCCTTCTAGGTCTCAAAAGGGCAAGGCCTAATGGCACACCTCCCACTCGGAACTCTTGCGGTCAACTCCGGCGACGGTGGTTGTAGCGCGAGTTTGGCGCGACGAGGCAGCACCTCTCGCACAGTGCAAGGAAATTCGTGGGGCACCCCACGGGGGAAGATGGCTGGCTAGACAATGCAAAATCCGTAAACAGAAATTCTGAAAAAATGTCCGCGACGGTGATGCCTCAAGCCTCCCCAAAGGTCACCGGAGATATGCTAGGAGCGTGGGGAATAGCGTGGCCGCTTGGGACCTCGGGAGAAATGCATGTACGAAAACGCATTCAACAGCATCGAAAAGGACCTGAGGGCCGAGGAAGGAATTGCCAATGAATTGGACTATGTGGAGCAGACCTCCTGGGTCCTGTTCCTGAAGTACCTTGACGACCTCGAAAATGAACGCCGGGACCGCGCAGAACTAGACGGGCGAGATTACCGTCCTATCATCGATGGCGACCACCGATGGGACCGCTGGGCGGCTCCCAAGATGAACGGTGAATTCGACCACAACAGCGCCCGAATTGGCGATGATTTAATCCAGTTCGTAAATCAGGAGCTGTTTCCCTACCTTGCTTCCTTCCGCCAGTCCGCGTCGGGACCAAGAACCATCGAGTACAAGATCGGCGAGGTCTTCACCGAGCTGCGCAGTAAGTTCCGCTCCGGCTACATCCTCCGTGACGTGCTGGAAATTGTGGACGGTTTGAGCTTCAACACCCAGGCCGAACGTCACGAACTCTCCCAGCTCTACGAGACTCGCATACGCCGCATGGGTAATGCGGGTCGCAACGGGGGCGAATACTACACGCCTCGGCCGTTGATCCGTGCGATGATTAAGGTGGTCAAACCGCAGATCGGCGAGACGATCTACGACGGCGCAGTCGGGTCTGCTGGCTTCCTCTGCGAAAGCTACGAATACATGCGCCGCGATGACGTGTCCGCGTCCGACTACGAAACCCTGCAGAATCGCACCTTCTTCGGGCAGGAAAAAAAGTCACTCGCCTACATCATTGGCATTATGAACATGATCCTGCATGGCATCGATGCGCCGAACATTGTCCACACCAACTCCCTCAACGAGAACGTGATGGATATTCAGGAGAAGGATCGCCACGACATCGTTTTGGCTAACCCACCCTTCGGCGGCGGCGAACGGCGTGAGGTACAACAAAACTTTCCCATCCGCACAGGCGAGACCGCATACCTGTTCCTGCAGCATTTCGTCCGCAAGCTGCGGGCTGGTGGCCGCGCCGGGGTGGTGATCAAGAATACCTTTCTCACCAATGCCGACAACGCGAGCGTGGCGCTGCGCAAGGAACTGCTGGACGGCAGCACACTGCACACAATCCTTGACTGCCCTCAAGGCACTTTTCAGGGCGCCGGGGTCAAGACAGTGGTGTTGTTTTTCGAGAAGGGCGCACCGACACGAGATATTTGGTTCTATCAACTCGATCCTGGCCGCAACATGGGTAAGACCAATCCCCTGAACGACGCCGATCTGGCAGAGTTCGTGGAACTGCAGAAGACATTCGCTGAGGGGCCGAGAAGTTGGCGGGTCAACCGAGCGAGCCTCGACCTTGAGACCTTTGATCTCTCGGTTAAAAATCCCAACGCGCCCGAGATGGCGGCGCTTCGGTCCCCTGAAGACATCATCGGTGACATGCTGACGCGCGACGCTGAGACGGCGGATATCCTAGAGAATATCCGGGGGATGCTGTGAAGGCGGGGTGGAAGCTTAGGCCGCTAGGCGAGGTGTGCAACCTGTTGAATGGCCGCGCCTACAAGAGAGCCGAGCTTTTAGATACAGGGAAATATCCAGTCCTACGGGTTGGCAATTTCTTTACCAACGATCATTGGTATTACTCTGACTTGGAGCTAGATGCGAACAAATACTGCGATGACGGAGACCTCCTGTATGCTTGGTCTGCTTCTTTCGGGCCGCGTATCTGGAAAGGTGGCAAGGTTATTTACCACTACCACATTTGGAAAGTGGTTCCTGAAGTAGGCCAGCTAGATCGTGATTTCCTTCACCATTTTTTTGATTGGGACAAAGAGCTGATCAAAAAGGATCAGGGAGCTGGCACGACCATGATGCATGTGTCGAAGGGATCAATGGAAGCGCGTTCCATCCCTCTCCCGCCGATCGAAGAGCAACAACGAATTGTTGCGGTTCTGGATGACGCGTTCGCTGGTCTTGCCCGGGCTCGCGCTCATGCTGAAGCTAACCTCCAGAATGCACGGCAGTTGTTTGAGAGCTTCCTTGGGACTGTTTTTTCAAAAGGCGCAGATGGCTGGAGATCGGCGCCTCTTCAGCAGCTTGTTGAGGAGGACTGCTCGCTTTCTTATGGGATCGTGCAGCCGGGGGATGAGGTATCTGAGGGACTACCAATTGTTCGGCCCACCGACCTTGGAGAGCGGATCGTTACCCTGAATGGCCTTAAGAGGATCGACCCCGTAAACGCGCAGGGCTACGGGCGTACCAATCTGAAAGGCAATGAAATCTTACTTTGTGTCCGGGGCAGTACGGGCGTTGTTTCACTGGCCTCAGAGGAGCTAGCTGGAGCAAACGTGACAAGAGGCATCGTGCCAATCAGGTTTGAGCCATCAGTCGTGAATCAGCAATTCGGTTACTACCAGTTTCTTTCCAAGCCCGTGCAGGACCAAATTAGGGCGGGGACTTATGGTGCTGCGCTGATGCAAATCAACATTCGTGATTTACGTCAGATGGTTTTCGTTGTCCCACCGGTGGCCCAACAGGACGACTTGGTTCAACGCCTCAGCAGCGTATCTGACGATTTTGATCGTTTGGTTGAGAATTACGAGCATAAAGTCTCTGAAATCGATGACCTTCGTAAATCCCTTCTACAAAAAGCGTTCGCCGGAGAATTGACATAAGACGGCGCCTAATGTCCCATGCCTTGGGAAATGCTTTGCCGAGAGCCTCTCAATAATGCCCACACGGAAAATCACGAAGAAGCGAGCAAAGCTACTGGCCGATCTGGAGTATCTGGTCGGCAGCAATTGCTATAATGGAAGCATTCAAAATTGGGGCCCCGGGGGAACGTTCGAAGGAGCGGGGCGTGGTTTTCGCTACCCAATGACCTTAATCGACGACAAGGGCGCGAAGATCAAACGGCGGCACCGTGCGGACGACGTCCCTCCTGAAGAGCTGATTACGGGGTACTACGCCTTCGGCGCAAATCAGCTCCAGATCGTTCTGGCGTTGGAAGAAGTACTTCAGCACCTCGAAAAGAATTATGGTTTAAAGCTCTAGCCCGATAATTGATTGGGGGGGACAATCGGATGGGCTTGGCCGAAGAGACGGAAGCTGACACCCGCGCAAATCGTATCGATCCGGCTCTTATTGCGGCGGGATGGGGCGTAGTTGACGGCTCAAAGATTCGCCGCGAACTCATCTGCCCTGGCCGTATCATGTCCGGCGGCAAGCGCGGCAAAGGATTGTCCTGCGATTACGTGCTAATTCACAAAGGTCACAAGCTTGCCACGCTGGAGGCTAAACGGGCGGGCATCAGCCACCGCACCGGAGTTGGCCAAGCCAAGGACTACGCACTGCGCCTGGGATCGCGCTTTGCCTATGCTTCAAACGGTCTGGACTGGTACAGGATCGACATGGCGACGGGGGCCGAGGGCGATATGGCATTGCCCTTTCCCTCGCCAGACGAGCTGTGGGGCCTTACGTTCGCCGACCACAACTATTGGCGTGAGCGGTTCGGGGAAGTCGAGTTCGAGACGGATGGCGGTAAGTGGGAACTGCGCTACTACCAACACAACGCGATCACAGCGGCGCTGGACGCAGTGGCAAAGGGCGATCGGCGCATCCTGCTGACGCTGGCGACCGGCACCGGCAAGACCTCAATCGCGTTTCAGATTGCCTGGAAGCTATTCCATGGTAAATGGAACCTTTCCGGAGAGCCGGTTCGCCGTCCCCGCATCCTATTCCTCGCCGACCGAAACATCCTGGCCGACCAAGCCTACAACGCATTTACCGCCTTCCCCACGGATGCCGTTACGCGGATTGATCCCGACACGATCCGCAAGAAGCGCGGGGTGCCAAAGAACGCCAGCATCTTTTTCACCATTTTCCAGACCTTCATGACCGGAGAAGGCACGCCCAGCTATGAAGGATACCCGAACGATTTCTTCGACTTTATCGTTGTTGACGAATGTCACCGGGGCGGGGCCAAGGATGAAAGCGAGTGGCGGGGGATTCTGGAGTATTTCTCTCCCGCAGTACAACTGGGCCTGACCGCCACGCCGAAGCGCAAAGTCAACGCCGACACCTACGCCTATTTTGGCGATCCCGTGTACACCTACTCCCTTCGCGAGGGAATTGAGGATGGCTTTCTGACGCCCTTCAAGGTGCGGCAGATGGCCAGCACCATCGACGAGTACGTCTATGACGGCACTGACACGGTAGTAAGCGGCGAGGTCGACGAGGATCGCAAATACGCCGAGGCCGATTTCAACACCCGGATCATCATTGAGGAGCGGGAAAGAAGCCGCGTCCTCGAGTTCATGAACCAGATAGATCAGCGGCAGAAAACGTTGGTGTTCTGCGCCACGCAGGACCATGCGGCTCGGGTTCGGGACTACATCAACCAGATTAAAGCGAACCCGAATCCGCTTTACTGCTGTCGAGTCACATCTGACGACGGCAAGCTCGGGGAGCAGCATCTGCGAGACTTCCAGGACAACGAGAAGACAATCCCGACGATCCTGACGACCTCTCAAAAGCTCTCGACCGGTGTCGATGCGCGCAACATCCGCAACATCGTGCTTATGCGGCCCATAGGCTCCATCATCGAGTTCAAGCAGATTATTGGCCGTGGAACCCGTACGTATGACGGCAAGGACTTCTTCACGATCTACGATTTCGTAAAGGCATACGAGCACTTCAAAGATCCCGAATGGGATGGCGAACCGTTGGAACCGGTTCAGCCGCCTGTCGGGGGCCCTAGATTGCCACCTGAGTGGCCACCGGAGCCACCCGAGGGGGGTGATGACGAGGGACCGGAACCAGTCGCCAAGCTGGTGATCAAGCTGGCTGACGGGAAGGAACGGGCAATTCAATACATCGCTTCGACCACATACTGGGGACCTGATGGCAAGCCAATGTCCGCCCAACAATTCCTTGAGAAGCTCTTTGGCGACTTGACCAGCCTGATTGGCACTGAGGACGAGTTGCGGCGCCAGTGGAGCGATCCAGAACAGCGCGAGCGGTTCATCGCGATTCTCGAACAACGGGGGTACGACGCGGAGAAACTGGCGGAGATGCGCCGCCTGATCGATGCCCCTAACAGCGACCTTTTTGATGTCCTGTCCTACATTCGGTTTACGACGCCGCCTAAAACTCGGACGGCGCGTGCTGACGGCGTCAGAGGGGAAGGGTTGATCAGCGAAGATCAGGAGATGCGCGATTTCCTGCTGGGTGTTTTGCGGTCGTACGAACTCCACGGCGAAACTGGCAACCAAAAAGCTAGGGGATTTCTTGACGGCACGATACGGGACCTTGTCTGACGCAAGAACGAGGTTGGGACCCATACCGTCAATAAAAGCGTCGTTTCTAGGGGTGCAGCAACGTCTTTATAGGGACTAAGGCTGCGGATGTCGGGCCCCCTCACGCGTCAACTGGCTCCGGCGTTAACTTAGGAAGCAGCACTGCCTCAACGCACGCCGTGAGTTGCTCTAGCGTTGGTCCTGCCGAATAGACACCGAATGCTATGCTGGCTCTCTTTTGGCCGACCACCGTCTGGATTGTGCTTTCTGGCTGACTGGCTCGTTCGGCCTTGGTGATGAACCAACGCCGGAAAGAGTGGAAGTTGACGAGGCTGCGCCGCTTGCCGTCGCGAACATCTTCCACTTGGACATCCCGTCGGTATGCAGTGAAGTGATTGGAAGCCTTAAAGGACCGCTCACGCATTGAGTCCTTCTTCCTCACAGGGGGCCACTCGGGGAACAGATCGTCGTCCGGCGACCTTCCTGCGATCCTGCGCTGTACGATTGCCGTGAGGTCCGTATGGATCGGACAATCCCGGGCTCCCGGTTCCTTCTTCTGCGGCTTGAATGTGAACGTGCCGCCCTGACAGTCCCTCACCTTCAGGTCCACTATCGCCTCAAGGCGGGCTCCTGTGAGGGCAGCAATGCGCATCAGGTCGTGCATCTGCTGGGTGGCTGGACCGGACAACAGCTTTACCACCTCGACGTCGGTGAAGGGACGTTCCTTGTCCTCGTTCAGAACACGCGGAACGGTATAGGTTCTTCCCGCCCAGATGTTGCTATCCACAGCATGGCGGTTCTCAAGCCATTTCCAGTAGATGCTCAGACGGACGATGTACTTGTTCAACGTGACAGGAGAGCGGCCCTGGGTGGAGCGGAACGCGTCCGCAAACCTGACCGCTTCGCGTTTGCCGAACGTCTCCAGAACGGCTGGAACGCCCTCACGCTTGCACCAGCCAAGCAAGTACCCCATGGCCCTTTCGTCATCGGCGCGAGTTCGCGCTTTCACGTCCAACTGGTCGAGATAGGTTTTTCTGTGGGCCTCCATGGGCGTTCTCTTGCCAAAGGCCACGTTGGCGAACTGCACCGCCGCATCATCCTTCCGCGCTTCAAATACTGGTTGCCCCTCGCCGTCGACCCCAACAGGCGGCCCAGCCAATTCCTCTGCACGATTGATGATCTCCAAATCAATGGGGTCGAGATCGGCCCCTGCATCCTCGATTCGCCTTCTAAGGGCGGCAAGCTTGAGCGCTTCCGCCATGACCGTTTCAGGAGACCGCAATTGGCCGATTTTGGCCTGAAGAGCTTCGATGACAGTCCACTTCAACCTGTTCGCTTCCGTCAGGCTGTCTGTCTCCAGGGATTGCTTGAGCTTGGTTTTGCCGATGGTCGCTTGGAGGTCTCGCGGGACGTTAACGACCACGCGCCACTTGTTCCCATGCAACTCCAGAAATCGTCTATCTGCATTACGTGGCGCTGGCATTTCCACCCCTGAGTACCCATTTGCGTACCCAGCGTGTGAACCATAGTGTTCTGTTTTTCAAGATGTTTTTGATAAAAAACGAGAAAAATGTGAAGAGGTTACCTCCTCCTCAGCTCCACCAGCGGAATAATTCTCCACGCTGCGCGCCAGATGCCCATCTCTGCGCCACATGCAGTCCGCGACGCTCGTCCCGGCTTGCCCCCGCGGTTGGCATTTGCTGTGCCAGCGCACCTTAAAAGGCCGCGCTACATCGCCTATTTCGCAATATCCGGCAAAACTTTTGTCAATTGGACTTATGGCGGAAGAGCTCGCTGATTGTTTTCGTTTTTTTTGGAAACCACCCCACTAAATTGACGTTACCAAATCAGTTTTTTCTGTGCGTTGTGACCAGGGCGTTTCGGCGGGGGCGACCGGAGACGCTATATCGATTTCGAGTCGAAATGAAAAATCCGCCTGCGGAAGCAAAGACGTGTCAATTCGCGACAATCTCGCTGCAAACCTTAGACGGCTGTGCAAGGACCATGCCTCCGTAAGCGCGGTATGCCGTGAGCTGCGCATCAATCGCACGCAGTTCGAACGCTATCTGCAAGGGCAGACCGTTCCCAACAAAGCTACCGCCAAGCTGATATGCGATTACTTTCGGATCGACGAAGCCGAACTGTACCAGGATCCCGGCGCACCCGAGCCGGCGATGCGTGGCCTGCCGCCGGTTTCCGAGAGCCTGTTCAACCAGATGATCCGCCCTCCGAGTCCTTCGATCGCGGGCGGCACCTATTTCACCTATTTCTCGATCCCGGGCCGCCTCGACCTCCTGATGCGCTCGGTGACCTTCGTGCGGCGCGAAGCCGAACTGGTCACCTTCCGAAGGGTCACCGGATGGTCGGAGCGCCGGGGGTCGACCTGGGCACGAGCGCGCGGCAATCACTATGGCGTGGCGATCTCGCGGCTGAACTGGATCTATTTCAGCGGCATCAATCGCCGCCAGACCGGAGAGCCCTCGCTGATCTCCGTGCAATGGGCTCCCATCTCCGAACCGGTGCTGATGGGCAAGGCCATGCTTCTGACGGAGGCCGGCCCGGCATTCGTGTCCGTCATCATGCGGCGCGACATTGCCAACATCCACCCAAGGGATGCCATCAGCATGGCGCATGTCATCAATCTCGACGATCCGGGCGTCGATCAACTGGTTGTCAGCCTCACCCGGGACGGGTTGGGCTAACCCTTCGGATCGCCGTGTCTTACGCCAAATAAGAATAAGCGTACGCGGATAAAGCGTATGCCAACGATTGTCTACTCTGTATGTGAATAAAATCGATATTTTACACTTTAATGCCAGGAAAGATAATCCACGGGTCAGTCTTAGGCTCGTGGTTTTACTATAATTTTAACAAACCATTAACTCTTCCGACCTTACCTTTCTTCACGCGGATCCCGTTCCGGGGGTCTTTCAACGGATCCCAAATTGGGGTCAGGAAAGGGATGAAAATGGCCAAGAAAGTGACCAATGCTCCGAAGCTGACGATTGCCGCCGGCACGCAGACCGTCTTCTTTTCGCAGGGCATGCACTACAACAAACGCTGAAGCCGTTCTGCGCCGACGAGCGTCTTGCTTGTCGGCGCCTCGGCTCCGCAGATGGCAACCAGCTTCATGAAAATGCGCTCTTCGAAAACGCTTGTTTTCTACCCCGGACCGAACAAGGTCACGGCATGCAACTTCCTGACCAGAAGCGTGTTTGAATGCAGCCCCGAGATGGTCGGCCTTCTCGCATCGTGGGACAAATGGGCATCTACGGCGGACATTGCCCGCGCCCATGGATGGTCGAAGTCCGAGTTGAAGGCTGTCGTTCCCCAGTTGCTCGATTTCTCCGCGCTGGTCACAGCCGGATCGCCTCTCGCCGAGCAGGAGGAACAGTTTTCAGGACAATGGAGTTGGGGGCTTCCGACGGCGCTGATGCATTTCTGCGTCCAGGACAGCGAATACATGACCATCGAGCAAGCGGAAGAGCGGCAGATAGAACGCGCCGGCCATACGCCGCAGCCGAACCTCATGCTCAAGAATTCCGCAGGCGCCATCCAGCTGCCGAATGCACTGGAAGACAATGAACTTCTCAGCTTGATGGCGCGGCGCCGCACCAACCGCACGGCGGCTCAGCCCACCATCACGGCCAAACAGCTTTCCGATTGCCTGTTCGCAGGGCTCGGCATCATCGGCGAGACCGCCAATTGCGTTGGCACCCTGCCGCTCGGCATGACCCCTTCAGGCGGCGCGCGAAATCCCTATGAGGCCTATGTGGTCGCGCTCGGCGTCGATGGCCTCGAACCCGGTGTCTATCACTATTCCGCCGCGGATCACGACCTTGGCAGGATTTCCGCAAACCATCTGCCGAAAATCTCCGAACTGGTCGGCGGACAGGAGTGGGCCGACGCCATGCCGTGCCTTGTCCTGCTTTGCGCCAAGCTCGATCGCACGATGTGGAAATATGAGGACGCCAACGCCTATCGTGTCGTGCTGATCGAGGCCGGCCATATCGGCCAGAACATCATGCTGGCAGCGACCAATCATGGCCTGTCGGCATGTCCGACAGCCGCGCTCAGCCATTCCGCCATCAAGCGGCTGCTTGGTCTCGACAGTTTCACCGACTCACCGATCTATGCCTTGACCCTCTCGACGCCGGAAAGAGATCCGTCCACGGCGGGCCAGTCCATCAATTAGTCGACCAACTATGTGCATCACAGCCAGTAACGCGTTCCCCAGGGTATAACCGGAGACAGGAGCAGCACGTGCCAAATCAATCCTTACGCCAGTCGGAAATCGATAGCCTTCAATATATTTCGTCGATGACCAATGAACTCGTGCAGATGGCCGAAGCAAGCCGTTTTCCGATGATCTCCTATCTGCTGGGCATGGCCTATGCAGAGGCCTTCGACGTTCTTCGCGGCGCACGGCCGGCCAGGCATGCGCAGCTCAGCGGCAACCCGCTGCACCCCAAGGCGCAGGCAAAGGACACTCGGGCCGCCCAGCCACGGAGAGCGTAGCGACATGCAATCGTCAGCCGCATGCGCGGTGGCCGGCTCGACCTCCCCAAACCGTTGGGAGACACTGTGCGCGTTGCAAAGCCTGCTGCCCTTCCTGAAGAAGGCCGCGACGGATCTGCGCCGCGCCGACATGGTCTACTGGTTCGAGCAGGCCGACGCCGAGGTCGCCAACATCATCAGGGGCCACCCCTCCGATGCAACCGCAATCCCGGCCCTGATTGCATCCTGCCCGCAGGACCGGCATCCGGTCGCTCAAGCTTGATGCCAAACGCGACGCGTTCATTGGCGCCGCTGAAAATGCTCTGATCACCAGTTTTTCAATTTCAGACCGGAACCTATTGCGCGTCTGGAATGCCCAGGGGGACCTGCACATGAACATGATAGCCAACATCAGAAGCGTCGATGCCAGGGAAAGCGTTTTCAGCCGGCTCGACGTCTTGATCGCCAGGCGGCCGCCATCGCCTGACGCCGCGCGGGTCGAGGCCCGCCAACTCGTCTCGATGGCGATTGCCGACAGCTGCCAGGCCGACAGTCTCTGGGGTACAGTGGACGCTTTCCACGCCCATTTCGACTTCATGATGCAGACCATCGAGATCAACGGCGCCGATGACCCGGGCCTCGGGCCCTTGCGCACGAAATGCCGTTTCTATCTCGAACAGGTCGAGGCCCTGAGCCTGTCGCTGACCTATTGACTGGCCGGCCGATCAAGTTCGGCTCTAGAGCAATTCCAGGAAAAGTGTGAAACGGTTTTCCCGGGAAAACGCATAGCGTTTTCCCTTGGGAATTGCGTCAAACAAAGAGTTAGAGCAGATCGCCGTTTCCGTGAAACGGTGAAATGCTCTAGTTGCGCAGGCTGAACACGAACGGCGCTGTACGGCTCAGACGCGAGCCGAGTTCCGGTGGCGGTTTCGGCACCGTGGCGCCTTGCAACACGGCGAGCGCCGCACGGTCCAGATC